>JAYEGJ010000164.1:0-1014 GCA_034658975.1 Actinomycetota bacterium | reverse complement strand
CTGGAGATCCCGTACGCGCTGAAGAGGATCACGAAAAACCCCGCTACGACGATGACGGCCGCCAGCAAGGGATGGATACGGAAGGAAGAGTGCTTGGTCATGAAGTAGGCCACCCCAAATGGCCTATGCCCTGGTCCGGGCATGGTAACGCTGAGCCGATCGATATACACATACCCGAGGAGCCGAGGGCGGTATACGCTCGGCGGTAATGGTGGTGTCTATTCCTCGTGTTGTTCCGGGTGACCATTTGCGTCTATCTGCTTCGACGTACGTCACGTGGAAAAAGTGCCCGGATCAGGCAAATTCTCGACTTCAAGGCATATACGGCCCCGACACCCGCCCCGCGTTTCTGGGGTCGCTGGCCCATCGGGTGTTCAGCCGGCACCTGTCGGCGGGTCCCATCACCTCCGAGGAGTTCGTGCAGGCCTGCCGCGAGGAGATCGGCGGCTCGAACCTGAACCACAAGCTTGCCGGCCTCGAAATGAAACCTTCATCGCTTGCCGCCGTCATCGAAGAGGTGAGGGGCTTGTACGAGCGATTCATCAAACTCCCCGAAGAGGGTTTCGAGGGGTCGGAGGTCGATCTGAAATTCTCCACCGAGGACGACCTCGAACTGGTGGGGACGGTGGATGCCGTGTATCGGGAGGATCTGGGCGGTCACCGCCTCGTCGATTGGAAGACGGGCGAACTCGGGGATCCCGAGGATCAGCTCATGTTCTACGCCCTCCTCTGGGCCTTGGACTCCGAGGATGTGCCTGCCTATGTCGAGGCGGTGTCGGTTCGCACCGGGGAGCGCTATCGCACCGTACCGACGGCGTCAGATCTCGAAAGGGTTGCGACGGAAGTGGGGGAGTTGGCCAGTCAGGTGCGTGAGGCCTGGCAGAAGGAGATTGGGCTGGAGCGCCGCGCCGGTCCGTGGTGCCGGTTTTGCCCGATCCTCGCCGACTGCGACGAGGGGAAGGCGGCAGAGGCGCTGCTCGGTTGAACAGCGCCATAGGAGCCCGCTGAATAATG
>JAYEGJ010000163.1:0-1023 GCA_034658975.1 Actinomycetota bacterium | reverse complement strand
AGCGAAGGCAACGAAGCGAGGCGGGATGGAAGGCGAGAGATCGGAGTCCACTGATAGTACTGAGGAAGTCGGGGAACCCACCCCAGGGGACCCGGTGGAGGGAAGCGGTGGATCGGACGATGGGGCTTCTTGAGGGATAGATGATGAGGACATTGGGCCGAGAGATCATCTCAACACGACAAGGGAAGCTAGCGAAACTGGCTCAGATTGAGCCGAGGCTGGAACTGACGACGTTGGCGCATCACATCGACGAGGTGTGGCTGCGCGAAGCGTACCGGCGTACGCGCAAGGATGGTGCGGTGGGAGTAGACGGCGTGACGGCAGCGCAGTACGAGGCTGATTTGGAGGTGAACCTGGCGAGTCTGCTCGAACGGTTCAAATCCGGTCGGTATCGAGCGCCGGCGGTGCGACGGGTGCATATCCCGAAGCCGGGCAAGGCGAAGAAGACGCGCCCGATCGGTATTCCGACGCTGGAAGACAAGGTGCTCCAGCGTGCGGTACTGATGGTGCTGGAACCGGTGTACGAGCAGGACTTTATGGATTGCTCGTATGGCTTTCGGCCAAGGCGGAGTGCCCACCAAGCGCTGGATGCGCTGTGGCGGGGGCTGATGGAGATGGGCGGTGGCTGGATCATCGACCTTGACATCCAGAGCTTTTTCGACGACGTCGATTGGGGCCACCTTCGGAGCTTTCTGGACCGACGGGTGCGCGACGGAGTGATCCGACGCGCGATTGGAAAGTGGTTGAACGCTGGGGTCATGGAATCCGGCGAGGTCAGTTACCCGGACCGGGGGACGCCTCAGGGCGGGGTGATTTCACCCGTGCTCAGTAACCTCTACCTGCATGAAGTGCTTGATCTGTGGTTTGATCACGAGGTCAAGCCACGGCTTCGGGGGCGGGCGTTTGAGATCCGTTTTGCGGATGACGCGGCGCTGGTCTTCGAGCGGGAAGAGGATGCAAGGCGGGTGTTGGCGGTACTGGCGAAGCGATTCGCGAAGTATGGTCTGCGCCTGCATCCGGAGA
>JAYEGJ010000162.1:0-5275 GCA_034658975.1 Actinomycetota bacterium | reverse complement strand
GGCTTGGATCGGGTGGTCGGTGCCGGTGAACATCAGCAGGAGAGCATCCCCACCGAACTTGAGGAGACTGCCGCCGCGGTCGTAGGCAACGGCCATCATCTTGCCGAACACGTAGTTGAGGACCTCAGTCAACTCCTCGGCCCCTATCCGCCCTCGCCGGGCCAGCTTCTCTGACAAGGCAGTGAATCCCGAGATGTCGATGTAGCAGAGAGTGCCGTCGATCTCCTGCCAGGGCTCGGAGGAGGTCAGCTCCCACTCCGCGGACAAGCGCGGCACATATCGCACCAAGCTCATCTGCTCCGCCTTCACAATGCCCATCTCGGTCGCCGGTCCCTTCCCCAAGGGTACGGGATTCTTCGAGGTCGTGAGACGGGTAGGAATCCGAGACGTGGCCGCCTCGGGTGGGTCGCGCCCATTAGGTTGCTCCCGATGCAGTCTCAGCAGCCCGTCGAGATGATCCTCCTGCGCCAGGCCGCCAGCTACCTGACCATGCCAATTTGGATGATGGACGAAGGAGGCAATCTCATCTTCTACAACGGGCCGGCCGAGAAGCTTCTTGGTGTCCGGTTTGACGACGCAGGACCCCTACATGCCGATCAACTGGCCGCCATGTTCAAGGCAACAAACCTCGATGGCGAGCCCATCGAGGACACCGCGTTTCCAGTTGTCTCGGCATTGGTGGATCGGAAGCCATCGCACCGGGAGATCAGGTTCTGCGGACTCGACGGTGTTTGGCGCGATGTCCACATCTCGGCGATGCCTGTTGAGGGACAGGCCGGGCGATTTCTTGGCGTTTTTGCCACGTTCTGGGAGTCAGCGGGTTGAAGTTCAAACTCTGGGGCACGAGAGGGTCGATCGCCAGCGCTGGTCCCGACACGGTTCGCTACGGAGGAAACACCGCCTCGGTGGAGCTGAGAACGAGCACCGGGTGCGTCGTGATCCTCGATGCGGGAAGCGGAATCCGCACCCTGGGCAAGGAACTCGGATCGGAACAACGCATAGACATCTTGCTCAGCCACCTGCACATGGATCACGTCCAGGGCCTGCCCTTTTTCGGACCTCTGCTCGACCCCGAAGTCGAGGTTCATCTTTGGGGCCCCATCTCGACGACCCATACCCTTCGCGAGCGTCTATCCCGGTACCTGTCCCCACCGCTGTTCCCGATTCGGGTGAGGGAACTCCCCAATGTCGTGTTTCACGACGTTCCGCCGGGTGAGTTCTCAATTGACACGCTGGCCATCACAGCCGATTTGATCACCCATCCGGGTTCGACTTTGGGGTACCGGTTCGCGGAAGACGGATCAGTCCTGGCCTACATGCCCGATCATGAGCCGGCCCTCGGTAACCCGCGGTTCCCTGGCGTATCTGACTGGACTTCGGGCTACAGCCTTGCCAAAGGTGCCGACGTCCTGATTCACGACGCCCAGTACACCGAAGAGGAGTACTCGACGCGGGTCGGGTGGGGTCACACGACGTTTTCCCAACTCGGTAAGTACGCCACCATGACCGAAGTATCCAGGCTGGTGACCTTCCACCACGACCCGGCGCACTCCGACGACTTCCTGGACGAGGCCCACGTGGCGCTAATGAGTCGCGCTGACGGATACGAGGTCATAGCGGGGAAGGTCGGATTGGAAATGAGTCTTCTCGCCACCGACTGATGGACCACGGGTCGAGAAGACAACGCAAACGCACCGATCTCAGAGACAAAACCCCGACATCGGCCGACATGGGCATGACCCAACTTGATAGGTTCGTTTTGTTTGGTCGTAGCCGAAAGGAGTTCGTGTGGAAGTGTCCATGACTGTGAACGGGAGGGAGGTCACGGCAGACGTTGAGCCGAGGACTCTTCTCGTCCATTTCCTCCGTGAGGATCAGCGCCTCACCGGCACCCATGTCGGCTGCGAGACCGGCTACTGCGGGGCCTGCACCGTCCATGTCAACGGCGAAGCCATCAAGTCCTGCATGTTGTTGGCCGTCCAGGCCAGCGGCGCCAACGTGAAGACCATCGAAGGCCTCGCCGACGGCGAGACACTTCACCCGGTACAGGAGGGTTTCTGGGAACGTCACGGCCTCCAGTGCGGATTCTGCACTCCGGGCATGATTATGACCTCGGTTGCCCTTCTCGAAGAGAACGCCAGCCCGTCCGAGGATGAGATCCGGCACGGCATCGAAGGAAACCTTTGCCGCTGTACCGGCTACCACAACATCATCAAGGCCGTCGAGTACGCCGGGGCGACAATGCGTGGCGAGGAACCGCCTGCACCCGATTGGGAAGGAGGCGAATAATGGCCACCACGATCAGCGCCCTTGGCGGAGTGATCCGCCGACGTGAAGACCCTGCCCTCATTCAGGGCAAAGGCACCTATGTGGACGACATCACGCCGTTGGGAACCGGCTTTGTTGCGTTCGCCCGTAGCCCGTACGCCAACGCCACCATCACCTCGATAGACACCAGCGCAGCTCAAGCGGCCGAAGGCGTCATTGCCATCTACACCAACGACGACGTGGCCCATCTCGGCGGCCTGCTCGCCCAGGTCGTTGTCGCCAAGGGCCGACCGCTCATGGCCGACGGCAAGGTGAAGCATGTCGGTGAGGCCGTTGCCATGGTCGTTGCCGAAAGCACCTACCAAGCCCGCGATGCTGCCGATCTCGTCGAGGTCGACTACGAGCCGATGAAGGCCGTCGTCGACATGAAAGAGGCGGCCGCGGACACGTCCCTCGTTCACGACGATCTCGAGTCGAATGTCATCGTCGCGTGGGAAGCGGGCCCATTTGGCGACGAAGAAGGCATCGCAGCGACCAAGCAGACGATTGCGGATGCCAAGGAGCGCGACGACACAGTCACGGTTTCGGTCGAAGCCGTGAACCAACGTCTCATCCCCGTTGCCATCGAGCCCCGCTCGGTACTTGCGGAGTGGAACGGCGGCTACCAGCGATTCAGGGTGCACTCGAGCACGCAGTTCCCCCACGCTCTGATGGGCGCCATCAAGACCACCTTTGGTCTCGATGCGAATCAGGTGCACGTGACGGCTCCTGAGGTCGGTGGTGGGTTTGGTGTCAAGCTCAACATCTACAACGACGAGATCCTCGCCTGTTTCGCCGCACAGCAACTCGGGCGACCGGTCAAGTGGACCGAGACTCGCCGGGAGGCGCCGTTCTCCTCGATCCACGGTCGGGGTTGGGTGGCCACGGCGACCATCACGGGCACCAAGGACGGCGAGATACTCGGGTACGAACTCGACGCCATCGCCGACATGGGCGCGTATGAGCAGAACTTCACTGCTGCAATCCCGTTTCTCGGCTTGTTCGTCGGTTCGGGCCAGTACAAGTTCCCGACCCATTGGAAGGCCACGTGTGTTTTCACAAACACGATGACCACTGATGCCTATCGGGGAGCCGGAAGACCCGAGGCCGCCTACTACCTGGAGCGGATCATCGATGCCTACTCACGGGAGATAGGCGTGGATCCGGTCGACGTGCGCAAGAAGAACTTCATCGAGAGGTTCGACGAGGCGGTCGTTTCGCCCATTGGCTTCGCCATTGACACCGGCGACTACGCCACCAATCTCGACAAGTTGGTCGAGGTCTCGGATTACGAGGGACTCAAAGCAGAACGGGACGCGGCACGAGCAGATGGACGCTATGTCGGCATCGGCATCACCACCTACTGCGAAGTCTGCGGATTCGCTCCGACGGCGCTTTCGGAACTCGGGTTCTCCTGGGCGACCTACGGCTTGCCCGCCGGCTTCTACGGAACAGGCCTGGTGCGGGTCAACCCAGACACGTCGGTAACGGTTGTCACCGGCACCGGACCCAGTGGACAGGGCCATCAGACAACATGGTCACAACTCGTGTCGGACCGCCTCGGCATTCCGGTCGAGAAGATCCGAGTAATCCACGGGGACACCGAGGAGTCACCGATGGGGATCGGCACCTTCGGAAGCCGCTCACTGGCCGTCGACGGGACGGCGACGTTTGACGCGGCCGAGCGAGTGGCGCAGAAGGCGAAGAACATCGCGGCTCACCTTCTCGAGGCGTCGGCCGAGGACATCGAACTCGACGCTGACGGGGGCCACGTTGTGGGCTCACCCGACAGCAGCATCGAGTGGGGTGAAATCGCCGCTGCGGCGTACCTGCCCCATCGTCTCGGTGAGAGCGAGATCGAGGGTGGCCTGGAATCCCACGTCATCTTCGACCCGCCAAACGCCACCTGGCCTTTTGGGGCTCATCTGGCGATGGTGGAGGTCGACCCTGAAACCGGGAATGTCGAGATCCTGAGGTACATGACCGTCGATGACTGCGGAAACATAATCAATCCGATGATCGTGGCCGGTCAGGTCCATGGCGGTGTCACCCAGGGCATCGGCCAAGCGATGCTGGAGGAAGCGATCTATGACGAGGACGGCAACCTGTTGACCGGTTCTCTCCTCGACTACCCGATCCCAACCGCCAGCGACGTTCCCATGTTCGAACTGGACCACACGGTGACGCCGACCAACATCAACTCGCTCGGAGCAAAAGGAATCGGCGAAGCTGGAACCATCGGCTCGGCGCAGACCATCGTCAACGCGGTGGTCGATGCTCTCGAGCCCTTCGGCGTCAAACACGTCGACATGCCACTGAGACCGAGACGGGTCTGGTCCGCGATACAGGAAGCGAGGAGCTGATATGTATCCAAGACAATTTGACTACGTAGCTCCGTCGTCTCTCGATGAGGCTCTTGCAGCCCTTGGTGACGATTCAAAGGTCATGGCCGGCGGGATGAGCCTTCTCCCCCTGATGAAGATGCGGCTCTTCTCACCGGGGGTGATCGTTGACATCAACGGTATCCCGGGCCTCGATGCCATCACCGACAATGGAGACCACATCTCCATCGGTGCACTGGTCCGGCACACGGCAACGGCATCGAGTGATGCGGTTGCCAACGGTGCCTCGGCTCTTGCGACTGCGGCGGCTCTCACTGGAGACGTCCAGGTGCGCAACCGGGGAACCACCTGCGGGTCGCTCGCCCACTCTGATGTGGCGGCAGACCAACCGGCGGCGGTGATAGCTCTCGGAGCGGTGATGATTGCCCGGTCGGCCTCAGGCACGCGAGAGATAGCCGCGGCTGACTTCTTCGTCGACACGCTGACCTCTGCTCTGACTCCGGACGAGATCCTCGTCGAGGTGAGAGTGCCAAAGGCCGGCGCCGGAGAAGGCTCCGCCTACGACAAGCTGGGTCGCCGGGGTGGCCGCTCCGACTACGCGGTAGCGGGGGCAGCAGCCTGGGTGA
>JAYEGJ010000161.1:0-1039 GCA_034658975.1 Actinomycetota bacterium | reverse complement strand
GATGTCGCCGGTTACAGCCGACTGATCTCGCTCGACGAGGTGGGAACGGTCCGCACTCTCACGGCTTACCGGAACGAGATGAGCACCTTGGTCGCCCAGCATCGGGGAAGGGTCGTCGACAACCCCGAAGACAACGCCCTCCTCGAGTTCCCTTCCGCGACCGACGCCGTCGAGGCAGCCATCGAAATCCAGGAAGCCATCACTGAACGCAACACCAATGTGCCTGTGGACCGAAGAATGGAGTTCCGTATCGGGGTCCACCTCGGCGAGGTGATGGTCGAGGACGACCGTATCTACGGGGAAGGGGTCAACGTTGCAGCCAGATTGGAGGTGATGGCACCGGTCGGTGGGATCTGTGTTTCCAAAACCGTGAGAGACCAGGTGATCTCCAAGATCGACGCCACCTTCACCGACCTCGGCGAACAAGAACTCAAGAACATCCCCGAACCCATCCGCGCTTACAGGCTCGATTTCGATGGCCATGCTCCCGAAACAGGCCGTCCCGATACTCAAGCGGCAGAAGCAAGGCGAGCAGCCTGGATCGCCGTTCTCCCGTTCGAGAACATGAGCGGAGATCCCAACGAGGATTACTTCGCCGACGGGATCACCGAAGAAGTCATCACGGGTCTTGCTGCGT
The DNA here is from genome assembly GCA_034658975.1 of Actinomycetota bacterium. Classification (GTDB taxonomy): domain Bacteria; phylum Actinomycetota; class Acidimicrobiia; order Spongiisociales; family ZC4RG35; genus SZUA-217. Next base: position 402 of record JAYEGJ010000161.1, on the reverse strand, counting down.
TCAGGTCACTCCGAGTAATCGCTCGCACTTCGTCGTTCCTGTACAAGAACTCAGCGGAGAGTCTTCCGCAGATCGCCAAAACACTCGGCGTGAGATTCGTCCTGGAAGGCAGTGTCCGAAAGGCCGGTGACCACGTGCGGGTCACCGCTCAGCTCATCGAGGCACCAGAGGCCCACCACATCTGGGCAGATCGCTACGACGTTGAGCTCGTCGACATCTTCGACGCCCAGGACCGGATCACACAAGGCATCGTCACAGCCATCGATCCCGCCTCCTCGAAATCGCACCTGAATTCGACACAGCACGGATGAATCTCTATACGTTTTCCGATGAGTCAGACCGAGACCGCTTTGTGGACGCACTGAGGATTCGCCTAGGCCTCGAGCCCAGCGATCCTCAGTG
>JAYEGJ010000160.1:20761-22162 GCA_034658975.1 Actinomycetota bacterium | reverse complement strand
AGTCCATCGGGTCCATGTCCAACTTGGCCGCCAGCCGGTCCATCTGAGCCTCAGCAGCGAACATCACCTGGTTTGCTCCGAACCCCCGCATGGCGCCGGCCGGTGGATGATTGGTGCGCAACGCGTGAGCGTCGACGACTGCGGTCTCACATCGATAGGGACCGACAGCGAAGTAGGCGGCGTTAGCCACGACGGCATCGCTAGTCATGGCATAAGCACCGCCATCAAGAAGAAGCTCGGCCTCCACCCGGACCAACATCCCGTCGGTGTCGGCTTCGTGGCGATAGCGCATCCGGGCCGCATGGCGCTTCACATGGCTGGCGAAGCTCTGAATCCGGTCATAAACGGTCTTGATCGGGCGCCCCGTTCGAAGCGCGGCCATGGCGAGATGGGTTTGGACGCTCAGGTCCTCGCGGGACCCAAAGGCACCTCCAACACCCGAGATGTGAACCCGGACATCCTCGGCCTCGAGGGCGAGACAGGCGACCAACTGCCTGTGATCCACGTGGGTCCACTGGGTCGGACCCCAGAGATCCACTCCGCCGTTCCCGTCCGGAACGGCAAGGCCGGCTTCGGTACCGAGAGCAGCCTGATCCTGGGCCGCGATCTCGTATTCGCTTTCGATAACGATGTCTCCGTGCCGATCGAGGTCACCATGGCGCACAGTCACCGATCGAAAGATCTCTCCACGGTCAAGCGCCTCGTCAACATCGACGAGAGGATCAAGCGGTTCGATGTCGACTTCGATTGCCTCCGCACCGAGACGCGCCGCCTCTTCGTCCTCGGCAACCACGACGGCTATTGCTTCGCCCCAGTGGCGAATCTCCCCCTCGGCCAGCACAGGCTGATCGGTGACGATCTGACCCTGGTAGCGGTGCCCCGGCACATCATCGATCGTGAGAGCTAGATAGACACCCGGGATGGCCAGAGCAGGCGTCGTATCGATGGCGACGATGCGGGCGCGTGCTACCTCCGACCGACGCGTCGACATCCACAACTGGCCCTCGATGTGCATGTCACCGAGGTATTCGAAAACACCGCGCACCTTGGCTTCGCCGTCCGGTCGGACAACAGATTCGCCGACACCTCCGCTGACGGACGTGCGGATCACTCTGGAGACGGTCACTGAACTTCTTCCTCGGCGAGCACGGAGTCGATGGCTCGAAGCACGGATCCGTAGCCGGTGCAACGGCAGAGGTTTCCGGCCAGAGCCTCACGAATGTCGTCCCGGGATGGCGAGTCTTCCTGGTCGAGAAGATGCGTAGCGGCCACGACAAGACCCGGTGTGCAGTATCCACACTGCGCCGCGCCGTGCTCCAGGAACGCCTGCTGGATCGGATGCAGGTCGCCTTCGGCGGCGATTCCTTCGACCGAGGTCATGGAGGCGCCCTCGGCGTCGGC
>JAYEGJ010000160.1:0-20661 GCA_034658975.1 Actinomycetota bacterium | reverse complement strand
AGCTCGCCCGGAAGGAGAGCGTTCTGCTTCGGCCCCATGAGGAAGTCGCCGATCGGAACCCGCCTCGTCGCATCGGCTGACATCAAGACAACAACCGCCTCAGCGGCAACGAGGAACGGAAGTGCGTCGCCGGCCGGGCTGGCGGTCCCGAGATTCCCTCCGATGGTCCCCCGTACACGTATCTGCTGCGAGCCCACTGTTCTCGAGGCCTGCGCGAGGGCGACATGGGGGGAGTCCGCCAGGCGGGCGTAGGTCACACCTGAGCCGATGAACTGCCCGGTCTGCACCAGGAGTTCGGGAACACGCCGCAAGGAGATAACGGTCTCAGGACGGGCATGATTGAGATTGATATCAATCATCACATCGGTCCCACCGGCCAGTAACAACGCTTCTGGATGCGCGGCGAGGACGGCCAATGCCTCATCGAGCGATGAGGGGCGAAACATCTCCAACGTCGCGCAACCTCCTATCTGCGGACCGCCAACCTAACGAGAATCGTCGATATCGACCGACCCGGTCGATAATGGCAATCGGCCCTAACCACCGACTTGCGGGATTCTGTAGCTTTCGGTGGAGCTAATCGAAAGGTACACACATGCGCAGTTTTGCTGGACGCGACATCCTGTCGCTGAACGGATTCGAACGGGCGGAGTTCGATCACGTCTTTGAGGTGGCCGATGAACTCGAGCCCATTGCCCGACGCCGCCGCAACACCGATCTATTAGAAGGCAAGATCCTCGTAACCGCCTTCTACCAACCATCGACCCGCACCCGCCTCGCCCATGAGGCGGCGATGCTGCGTCTCGGCGGTCAGGTCACCGGCTTCGCCGATCCCAAGATGACCAGGGCCGGCGACTTCTATCAGGAGTCGATCAAAGACACGGTCCACATGTTGGAGTACTACGGCGACGCCATCGTCATGCGCCATTTCCAGCAGGGCGCGCCGGCCGAGGCTGCCAAGTGGGCCTCCATCCCCGTTCTCAACGCCGGTGACGGTTGGGGGGAGCACCCGACCCAGGTCCTGACCGATCTCTACACCGTCCGCCGCGAGAAGGGACGGGTCGACGGTCTCACCTTCCTCTGCATCGGTGACATGAGGATGAGGACCATGCACTCCATCGGATACGCCCTGACCCAGTTCGACGCCGAGATGATCGCCGTGGCGCCACCGGAGATGTCACTCACCGACGAGTTCAAGGCTGAGCTGGCCGACCAGAACCTCCACGTGCGCGAGGTGGAGCACGTCAAGGAAGCCATCGCCGAAGCCGACGTCATCTACATGGAGCCCGTGGTCCAGCCGGACTACACCAAGGCTCGCGACGAGAGCGGAGAGGGCACGTTCTCAGCAACTCCGGACAACTACCGCGTCACCCGTGAGCTCCTCGAGTCGGCCAAGTCGGATGCGATCATCCTCCACTCCCTTCCCCGCATGGATGAGCTGCCCCCCGATGTCGATGCCACCCGGCACGCCCGGCAATGGCAGGAGGCCTACTACGGGGTCGTCATGAGAATGTCCCTGTTGTCACTCGTTCTCGGAGCGATGGAATAGCAATGCAGTCTCATCTCCGAGGCCGTGACCTCATCACGACCCAAGACTGGACCAAGGACGAGATCGACACGATCATCGACATAGCCCTCGATCTGAAGCGCCGGCGCGCTCTGGGAGAAGAGCACGCTCTGCTTCGAGACAAGGTGCTGGCGATGCTCTTCTTCTTCTCATCGACAAGGACGAGGGCCAGCTTCGAGGCCGGGATGGCCCAGCTCGGCGGGCACGCCCAGTTCATCGAGTCGAAGACGACACAGATCGCCCACGGTGACACCGCGACAGAGATCGGTGAGATCCTCGGCCGCTACAACGACGGCCTCGCCATCCGCCAGGTCGATTGGGAAGTCGGCAATCAGTACATACGCGACGTGGCCGAAGCATCGCGGGTACCGGTCCTCAACATGCAGTGCGACTGGTATCACCCGTTCCAGGCGCTGGCCGACTTGCTCACCATCGTTGAGAAGCGTGGCGATCCTCGAGGCCTCACGGTCAACGTCTCGTGGGCCTATGCGGACAGCTATCAGAAGCCTCTCTCGGTGCCGCAAAGCCTGATACTGCTCCTCACCAGGTATGGGATGAACGTCCGGCTGACCCGCCCGCCCGAGTTCAGGCTTCAGGAAGAGATCGTCGCCCAGGCCAAGAGCAACGCCAATGCATCGGGAGGGTCTCTCGAGGTGCTCGAGGACTTCGATGCCGGCTTCGAAGGAGCCGACGTCGTCTACCCGAAGTCGTGGGGCAGCATGCTGACCACCTCCGATCTCGACGAGTCGGCTGCCATTGGCGCCAACTACAGCGACTGGATCGCCGACGAGCAGCGCCTCGCCAAGGCGACCGACTCTGCGGGCTACATGCACTGCCTGCCGGCCGATCGCGGGGTCGAGGTGACCGACGGCGTGATCGACGGACCCCAGAGTTGGGTCTTCGACGAGGCCGAGAACCGTCTCCATGTCCAGAAGGCCGTCATGGCCTTGACGATGTGAGGAAGCGGTGAGCGCCAAACACGTCTCCAACCGTTCTGTGCGGGTCTACTACGCGTCACGCGTAGCTAACCCGCACAGAACGGTTGAAACGGGGGTAGGGCGATGAGTAAGCGAGCAGTGGTGGCCATCGGGGGCAACAGCCTCATCACCGACAAGGACCATCAGACGGTCGAGGACCAGTACCTCGCCGCGGCCGAGACCGATCATCACATCGCCGCCCTCGTCGCCTTGGGATGGGAGGTCGTGATCACCCATGGCAACGGGCCCCAGATCGGGTTCATCCTCCGAAGATCTGACCTGGCAAAGCACGAGCTTCACGAGGTACCACTGGACGTGTGCGGAGCCGACACCCAAGGCGCTATCGGCTATCTCCTCCAGCAGAATCTCATCAACGACTTCGACCAAATGGGGATAGACAAAGGCGTCGTGACCGTGGTCACCCAGGTCGAGGTCGCCAAGGATGACCCAGCCTTCGACTCCCCTTCGAAACCAATCGGGTCGTTCCTGACCGAGGAAGAGGCGAAGCAGCGTCGAGATTCCGAAGGATGGGACATCGCCGAGGACGCCGATCGGGGGTGGCGCCGGGTCGTGGCCTCTCCCCTGCCCATGCGGATCGTGGAACTCGGAGCGATCCGAACTCTTCTCGACTCCGGTTTCGTGGTTATCGCGGTTGGAGGAGGGGGTCTCCCCGTCGTCGCCGACGACTCAGGAGCGCTGCACGGTGTTCCGGCCGTGATCGACAAGGATCGTGCATCGGCTCTCCTGGCCGACAACCTCGATGCGGACCTTCTTCTCATCAGTACCGCAATCGACCAGGTCGCCATCAACTTCGGCACGCCTGAACAGGAGTGGGTCTCCGAGATGACGCTCGACGAGGCAAAGCGCTACCTGCAAGAAGGTGGCCACTTCCTGCCGGGGTCGATGGAGCCCAAGATCGAGGCGGTCGTCTCGTTCCTCGAGGCAGGTGGGTCGGAGGCAATCATCACCAGTCCGCAGAACATCGGCAAGGCGCTCACCGGAGCCGCGGGAACGAGGATCACTCGGTGAGAATCGTCGGCCTGGAGTGCCTGGTCTGCGGCAAGACCTACGACCCGGGTGAAGTCGACTACGTCTGCCCCGACCATGGGGACGACGGGGTTCTCGATGTCATCTACGACTACGAACGGGTCAAGGCAGCGAGTGATCAAGCGACTATGGGCTTCGGGTCGATGTGGGTCTATCGCTCCATGCTTCCCATCGCAGGAGATACGCAGGTGCCGTCGCTCCGAATCGGCGGGACTCCGCTCTACGCGTCGACCGGGCTCGCAGACCGGGTCGGGGTCGGCAAGGTCTGGATCAAGGACGAAGGAGTCCAACCCACCGGATCACTCAAGGACCGAGCTTCGGCCATGGCGATAGTCAAGGCCCAGGAAAGAGATGCCAAGGTCATCACGACGGCATCGACAGGCAACGCTGCCGCCGCCCTTGCAGGCGTTGCCGCGTCTGTCGGACAGGAAACGGTGATCTTCGTGCCGGCTACGGCACCCGAGGCGAAGATCGCTCAGTTGCTTGCTTACGGAGCAACCGTCCTTCTCGTCGAGGGAACCTACGACGATGCAGTGGAGCTCTGCCTGCGAGCAGGCGAGCGGTTCGGTTGGTACAACAGGACGACAGGATTCAATCCGTACATGTCCGAGGGCAAGAAGACCGTTGCCTACGAGATAGCCCAACAGATGGGTTGGAGGGTCCCCGACGCAATCGTGGTGTCAGTGGGCGACGGATGCATCATCGGATCGGTCTGGAAGGGTTTCCACGACTTGATCCAGATGGGATGGATCGACCGGATGCCACGGATCATCGGTGCACAAGCCGCCGGCTCGAACTACCTCGCCGAAGCCTGGGCCAACGGTGAAGATGTGGTGACCAAACCCCCGATAGCGGCGGAGACCGTCGCCGACTCCATTTCCGCAGGTTTGCCACGCGACCGCATCAAGGCGATGAGAGCCGTGGTCGAGAGCAACGGTGCATTCGTGACCGCCACAGACGGTGAGATCCTCGCTGCCATCCCCGTTGTCGCCGCCACCACCGGGGTCTTCCCGGAGCCGGCCGCCGCCGCGGCGTGGGCAGGAACCGAACGAGCAGTGACCGACGGCCTGCTCTCCCCCGACGATCGAATTGTCGTCATATCGACCGGAACCGGCCTCAAAGACATCCCATCCGCCATGAAAGCGGTGGACCGTGCAGGCGTGAAGGCCCACACCATCGCCCCCAACATCGATGCCGTCGCATCAGCACTCAACGAGGAGATCATGTGATCGATCTGACCATCGAGCCGACAGGGTTCGAGCATTCCGTACAGCGGGCCCGTGAGCGGGACATCGTCATCCCGACGTTCGCTCAGATGCGCGACCCCAACACCATCCCGGCAGATGTTGCGACGCGTCTCGCGGACGTCGGGTTGTGGGACCTCGATCCACTCAATCTCTTCCGCATCACCTGGCACAACGAGCCGATTGAGAAGGGTGGCGGTTTCGGTGACGTGAACATCATCGAGTTTCCCTCCGAATTCACGGGAGTGGACGCCCGCATCATCTCACTCGTCGGCAAGTGGTTTCCGACAGGCGCCCACAAGGTCGGCGCGGCTTTCGGCTGTCTCGTCCCGCGTCTGGTGACCGGCCAATTCGACCCAACGACACAGAAATCCGTCTGGCCATCGACCGGGAACTACTGCCGTGGCGGCGCCTACGACGCCCACCTGCTTGCCTGCGAGTCGGTCGCCATCCTCCCGGAGGGGATGAGCTCCGAGCGCTTCGCCTGGCTCAAATCAGTCGCCGGCGAAGTCATCAAGACGCCTGGCTCGGAGAGCAATGTGAAGGAGATCTTCGACAAATGCAACGAGTTGCGGGCGTCGGGAGAAGACCTCGTCATCTTCAATCAGTTCGACGAGTTCGGGAACTACCTCTGGCACTACGCCATCACAGGACCGGCCATGCTGGAGGTATTCGATTCCGTGGTCGGGCCCAGCCAAAGACTCGCCGGACTGGCCTACAACACCGGGTCAGCGGGAACCATCGCGTCGGCAGACTTCTTGAAGCAGCATCACCCGACGGTGAAGGTGGCCGGATCGGAGGCACTCCAGTGCCCGACGATGCTCTGGAACGGGTTTGGAGCGCACCGCATCGAGGGCATCGGTGACAAGCATGTGCCCTGGGTGCACAACCTGGCGAGCATGGACATGCTGACCGGTATCGACGACGCCAGTCCCATGGATCTCATTCGCCTCTTCAACGAACCGGCGGGTGTCGAATACCTGTCCGGCCAGGGATTCTCCGAAGACTTGATTGCCCGACTCCCCGATATGGGCATTTCGTCCGTCGCCAACCTCCTCTCGTCCATCAAGATGGCCAAGTGGTACGAAATGGGCTCCGATGACGTGATCCTGACCATCGCCACCGACTCGATGGACATGTACCAGAGTCGACTGATCGAATTGACCGAGGATCTCGGGCCGTTCACAACCACCGATGCCGCTGTCGCCTACCACCGAAGGCTGCTCGGCGAGTCAACTGCCGACGTCCAGGAACTCGGGCATTGGGACCGGAAGAGGATCCACAATCTCAAGTACTTCACATGGGTTGAGCAGCAGGGCAAGGACGTCGCCGAACTCGAGCGCCAATGGCACGATCCGAGCTACTGGACCGAAATACAGGCCCTGGTCGATCCGATCGACAAACTGATCGATGCCTTCAACGCCGAAGTCGCCACATGAGCAAGCCAGGGATAACCGAATACCTGAGACCCGACACGCTGGAGGAGGCGTGGTGGCACGTCGAGCCGGGCGATCCGTCACTTCGCATCCTGTCCGGCGGGGCAGATCTCACCATCCATGCGCCGCCCGAGGTGACCACGCTCGTAGACGTTGGTCGGGTTCTCGACTCGACAATCCAAACTATGAAGGACGGGTCGATTCACATCGGGGCCATGGCCACGTTGACAGACGTGATGGAGCACCAGGACGTCGCCGTCCATGGCAGCGGGGTGATGCCCGAGATGATGGTTCACGTCGGGAATCCGCTGCTGCGGAACTTCTCGACCATCGGCGGTCACGTGGCTCGCGCCAAACTCTCGGACGTTGTCCCGGTGTTTCTGGCGTTGACGGCGGAGATCGAATACTTCAACGGTGCGGACCGGTCGGAGCCTCTTCAGGATTACTACGACAAAGGCCATCACAAGGAACCGCACATCGTGACCGGGCTGCAACTACCGGCCCTTCCCGATCGCTCGGCGGCTGCCTTCCTTCGATTCGCCCGCACCACATTCGACTTCGCCATCCTCAATGTGGCCTGCCGTATCGATCTCGATGGTGACAGCGTCGAAACGGTCCGGATCGTCGTCGGCTCCACCCCCAGACTCTTTCAGCGGGCGATCGAGGCCGAGGACCTGATCAGCGAGCAAGGACCGACAGACACCGCAATCGATCGGGCCGGTGAATTGGCTCGTGGCGAAGTCAGGACCGGGGGAGGCTGGGTCGCTTCGGCCGAGTATCGAAGCCAACTCGTCGAGGTCCTGACCCGCAGATGCCTCGGAGTCGTGGCCGGGCGACTGGAGGCGACGTGAACCTCCTTCTGTCGATCAACGGCGGACAGCTTTCGACCGAGGTCGAGGCAGGCGACACCCTGCTGGATGCTCTGCGAGGCAACGGCTACACCAGTGTGAAGGATGGCTGCGCCAACGGGGACTGCGGCACGTGCGCCGTGCTCATCGACGGGAGGGCAGTCGCCTCGTGTCTCGTATTCGCCGGTCAGGCCGAAGGTCACGAGATCACAACCATCGAGGGGGTTACCGGGGCGGATCAGGCCTATCACCCTCTCCAGCAGACGATGCTCGATGCCGGCGGTGTCCAGTGCGGCTACTGCATTCCGGCGATGATCCTCACCGCCGCCGATCTGCTCGAAAGGAACCCCAGCCCGACGAGAGACCATATCTCCAGCTACCTGGCCGGGAACCTCTGCCGCTGCACGGGATATGTGAAACAGATCGACGCCATCGAGATGGCGGCGGCGATCCTGAGAGGAGACGACGATGAGTGAGAAGTTCGACGTTGTCGGCACCTCCGTCCATCGTGTCGACGGAAGGGCGCTGGTCACGGGCAAGCCGGTCTTCGTCGACGACCTGCCGAAGCGGCCAGGCCAACTTCACATCGCCCTGCTGACCAGTCCCCATGCCCACGCGCTCATCAAGTCGATCGACACGACTCTTGCCGAGCAGTCTCCGGGTGTGGCGATCGTGCTCGATCACCGAAACACGCCAGAGAAGCGCTACACCACCGCCGGGCAGGGCCACCCCGAGCCGTCGCCGTACGACGCCAGGATGTTCGACACCAAGGTTCGCTGGGTGGGTGATCGAGTGGCGGCTGTCGCGGCCGACTCGCTCGAAGCCGCCCGGAAGGCAATCGACCTGATCGAGGTCGAGTACGAGATCCTCGAGCCGGTTCTCAGCATTGACGAGGCCGTGGCCGATAACGCGCCCGTCATCCACGACGAAGAGGACAGCCTCGACGTCTGGGATGCCGAGCACAACATCGCCGCGCATGTCGTGGCCAACGCCGGTGATATCGAGAAGGGATTCGCCGAGTCCGACATAACCGTCGACGTCACGACCGAGACCCAGTACGCCCAGCATGCGCCTCTCGAGCCCCATGTGGTCAGCAGCTACCTCGACGACAACGGGCGACTGGTGATTGTGACCTCGACCCAGGTGCCATTCCACGTCCGGCGGATCATCGGCCGGCTTCTCGACGTTCCCATCCACCAGATTCGCGTCATCAAGCCGCGCATTGGCGGCGGATTCGGGGTCAAGCAGGAGGTCTTGATCGAAGACCTCACCGCCCTGGTGACCATTCGAACCGGGCTTCCCTCCCAGATGATCTACACCAGGGAGGAGGAATTCATCTCGTCCCGCACCCGGCATCCGATGAGGATTCGGGTCAAGTTGGGGGCCAAGGCCGACGGGACGCTGCACGCCGTGCTCATGGAGGTGCTGTCGAACACCGGCGCCTACGGGACTCACAGCCTCACGGTGCTGTCCAATGTCGGATCGAAGACCCTCCCTCTCTACAACAAGGCTCCGCATCTCCGCTTCGCCGGAGACGCCGTCTACACCAACCTCCCGGTCGGTGGCGCCTACCGGGGCTACGGGGCGACGCAGGGCTACTTCACGCTGGAAACGGCGGTGGATCGACTCGCCGGGAAACTGGGTGTCGACCCCCTGGAGTGGAGAAAGCAGAACCACATCCGTGAGGGCGAGGGCTCACCGATCTTCGCCGCCCTCGGCGAAGGCCGCGAAGGGGTGGAGCAGACGATCACCTCCTCGGCTTTGGAGGAGTGCATTCGCCAGGGCGCCGAGCGCATCGGTTGGACGGCCAAGCGAGGAGAGAAGCGCCAGGACGGTTCCTGGGTCCACGGAGTCGGGATGTCGATCCACATGCAGGGCTCCGGCATTCCCCTCATCGACATGGCTGCGGCCAACATCAAGATGAACGACGACGGTTCGTTCAACCTCCTGGTTGGAGCGACCGATCTCGGAACCGGCTCGGACACCGTCCTCGGCCAGATCGCCGCCGAAGTACTCGCCGTTCCGCTCGAGAAGGTCGTCGTGTTGTCCTCGGACACGGACGTAACGCCATTCGACGTCGGGGCGTACGCCAGCTCGACCACCTACGTATCCGGTATGGCCACCCAACGCGCCGCCGAAGCCGTGCGAGATCAGATCCTGGAGGTGGCCTCGGCGATGCTCGGCGCCGATGCGACCACGCTGGAGATCGAGGACGAGAGGGTGATTGCTCCTGACGATCGATCGGTGAGTCTCGGCGACATCGCGATGCGCAGCTTCTACAACGAGGACCAGCATCAGATCGCGGCAACGCGCTCATGCGTTCCAGACTTGTCACCGCCACCGTTCCTGGCCAGCTTCTGCGAGGTGGCCGTCGACACCGAAACCGGACGGATCAAGGTCCTCGACTACGTAGCTGCCATCGACTGTGGCACTGCCATCAACCCAAAACTGGCCGAAGGGCAAATGGAAGGGGCCGTGGCCAATGGCATCGGCTACGCACTGTTCGAGGAGATCATCTTCGACGACCTGGGAAGACCAAAGACACCTGACTTCGCCCGCTACAAGATCCCTGGACCCCTGGATCTTCCCCACTTGGAGACGATCCTCGTGGAGTCGTACGAGCCAACCGGGCCGATGGGTGCCAAGTCGATTTCGGAGATCGGGATCAACGCACCCATCCCGACCATTGCTAATGCGGTCTATGACGCCACCGGGGTCTGGCTGACCGAGACCCCCTTCACGCCAGAGAAGGTTTGGAAGGCGCTTCAGGGCGATTGAGGCTTGCCGCTGCGCGGCACACAAGTAAATAGACCTAATGTCAGATCAGCGGGGCTCGGGCCCCGTTGACAACAGACCTGGAGGATGAATGAGAAAGCCGATGCGCTGGCGACCACTGCTGATGCTGATCGTCGTTTTCGCTCTCGTGGCCGCTGCCTGCAGCCCGGCCGACAGTGAGGGCACCACAACCACAGCGGACGAGCCGACAGCAACGACCGAAGCTCCGACGGCAACCACCGAAGCCCCGGACACGACCGAAGCCCCGGACACGACCGAACCAGCGGAGCCGCTCGTCTTCGGGATGATCCTTGTGGGCCCCGAGAACGATCGGGGCTGGTCGCAGGCCCATCACGAGGGCGGCAAGTACATCGAGGAGAAGCTCGGCGCAGAGATGATCACCCTGGACAAGGTGAACACCTCCGACCGACCAGACACCACCCCTGCACAGGTGGCCGATGAGATGATCGCCCAGGGAGCACAGCTGATCTTCTTCACGTCGGATGACATGAAGGACGGGGCTCTCGAGGCCGCGGCCGCGCACCCCGACGTGCCCATGATCTGGTCCTCCGGCGACAGCGCCTGGGAGGACGGCGAGGCCTTCGCAGGTCTCGACAACCTGGGCAACTCGATGGGACGGATGTACTACGCCAAGATGGCCGCCGGGTGTGCCGCCGCCATGACGTCTCAGACCGGGCAGATCGCCTACCTGGGACCGCTGATCAACGACGAGACCCGCCGGTTGGTCAACTCGGCCTATCTGGGTGCGGAGCACTGCTGGACCGAGGTCCTGGGCAATGACGCCGCCGATCTCGGCTTCGAGGTCAACTGGATCGGCTTCTGGTTCAACATCCCCGGATTCACCCTCGACCCGACCGAGGTCGCCAACGGTTTCTTCGACGGCGGCGCTGATGTTGTCATCTCCGGGATCGACACCACGGAAGCCCTGGTCGTCGCTGGACAACGCTCCACGGCTGGAGAAGCAGTCTGGGCCGTGCCATATGACTTCGAAGACGCTTGCGCGGAAGCACCCGAGATCTGTCTCGGTGTTCCCTACTTCAACTGGCGCCCCCACTACCTGGCCATAGCGCAGTCGGTCCAGGATGGCTCATTCGCAGCCACTTGGGAATGGAACGGACCTGACTGGGGTGACCCCACCAACCTCAACACCACTGCCATCGGATGGATCCCGGGTGACGGTCTCAGCAGTGAGGCTTCAGCAGCTCTGGACGAGCTCTTCGTTGGCCTGGCAGACGGGTCGACCAACCTGTTCACCGGACCACTGAATTATCAGGACGGGACCGAGTACCTGGCTGACGGGGCTGCGGCCACCGATCACGACCTGTGGTACACGAAACAACTGCTCGAAGGGGTCGAGGGCGCCAGTTCCTGACCTCCTTCTCCGCTAGTGGATTGTGGGGAGGCCGCCCGGCCTCCCCACATTCTCGACGGGCCACTCCTCGAGTGGTTTAGCCTCCGCCAATGACCCTCGAGCTCCGCGGCATCCACAAGCACTTCGGTGCCGTCAGAGCCAACGACGGAGTCAGCATTTCGATCGAGCCGGGGACCCTTCACGGGATCCTTGGCGAGAACGGAGCGGGCAAGTCGACTCTGATGAAAGTCCTCTCGGGTTTCATCGAGGCCGACGCCGGCGAGATCAGCCTCGACGACACCACGCTCGACCTCAGTTCGCCGGCTGATGCGATCGCTGCCGGCATTGGCATGCTCCACCAGGACCCGCTGGTGTTCCTTCAGTTCACGGTGCTCGACAATTTCCTCCTGGGCAGCCCCGGATCTGCTCGTGTCGATAGGAGGGCAGGGCTCGGCGAACTCAGTCGAATGAGCGAGGAGTTGGGGTTCTCGTTTGATCCTCTTCAATCGGCCAGAACCCTCACCGTTGGTGAGCGTCAGCAGCTGGAGATAACAAGGCTCCTGTGGCTGGGAGCGAAGGTGCTCATCCTCGACGAGCCCACCACCGGCATCTCTGCAGCGCAACGCGAACAACTATTTGCAGTACTGAGACGTCTTGCAGGCGAAGGCCTGATCGTGCTGTTCGTCAGCCACAAGCTCGAAGAAGTGGAGGAGCTGTGCCACTCGGTGACGGTGATGCGTTCCGGCAAGGTGGTGGGTGCGGCGGACATGCCGGTGCCACCCTCAGAGTTGGTGGCGATGATGTTCGGCAAGATGATCGAGGAGCCCGGTCGCCCGGAGCCCATGATCGGCGAGCCGATGCTGGAGCTGAGCGATTTCGAGGTGACGTCGCGAACCACCGCGATCCGCGGCCTGAACCTGACAGTTGGAGCCGGCGAGATCATCGGCCTGGCGGGTCTCGAGGGAAGCGGTCAGAGGGGTTTTCTTGATGCCCTCTCCGGCCTGGTCCCACCCGACGGGGGCAAGGCGACGCTCGATGGCATCGACATCACCGACCTCTCGTATCGAGACCACCTCGGCGTCGGAGTCCACTACCTCCCGGCGGGACGACTGGAGGAGGGACTGGTTGCCGGATTGACCATCGAGGAACACATCGCACTGACAACTCGGGAACAGCCGTTCTTCATCGACTGGGGCGTCGCTGAAGCGAATGCTCAGGCCTCGATAGACGAGTTCAACGTCAAGGGCTTGCCGACAAGCACCGCCGAGTCGCTGTCAGGGGGTAATCAACAGCGTCTGTTGTTGTCCCTGATGCCCGGCTATCTGAAGCTGCTGCTCATGGAACATCCCACCCGAGGCCTCGACATCGAATCCGCCGAGTATGTGTGGTCCAAGATTCTCCAGCGACGCAGCCGCCGAACCTCGATCGTGTTCGCCTCGGCCGACCTCGACGAGTTGCTCACCTACAGCGACCGCATCCTCGTGTGCTTCTCAGGGAACATCATCAAGATGCTCGAGGCAGACGACACCGACGGGGAGGAACTCGGCTACCTGATCGGAGGGAAGGAACGCTCATGACGACGACAGAGCGATCCCCGCTCGCCCTGGCCACCATCGCGTCGGTGGCCGCCGCAGTGGTCGTCTCGGCCCTGCTTCTATGGCTGGCGGGAGCCCCGCCCCTCGAAGCCGCCGGCCTGATCCTCGAGGGCGCCTTCGGGTCCGCAGACAAGATCGCCAACACCTTGCTGGCCTGGACGCCGCTCGTGCTCGCATCAGCTGGCCTGGTCGTCACCTTCGCTGCCGGAATGTGGAACATAGGCGTGGAAGGACAGATTGTCGCGGGAGCAATCGCAGCCAGTTTCGTGGCGCGTGAGATGCCGGGGTCCCCTTGGATAGTGGTGCCGCTAACCATCGTTGCAGGCGCGATCGGAGGCGCCCTTTGGGCTTTGCTGGCCGGGGTGTTGCGAACAAAGGGAAACGTCAACGAGATCTTCGGAGGCCTGGGCCTCGACTTTCTGGCGCTCGGTCTGACGGTCTACCTCGTGATCGGGCCTTGGTCCCGGGAGGGCACCGCTTCCACGGGTGGAACCGACATCTTTCGGGAGGAGGCATGGCTCCCCACCACCACCCTCTTCGGCACCGAGATGCCACTCCTCGCAGTGACCATGGCCATCGTTGGAACGCTGCTGGTCTACTACTTGCTTCGCGGAACGAGATTCGGACTCCGCCTCAAGGCCGTGGGACGCAACCCTCGAAGTGCTTTCGTCCTCGGCATTCCGAACGACCGCTACATATTGAATGCATTTGCGCTCGGTGGCGCCCTCGCCGGTATTGCCGGAACAGTCCAGGTGACCGGGTTCCAACACAAGCTGGTGCCGGCGATCTCCGGCGGATACGGCTTCCTTGGCATCCTCGTGGTGTTGCTCGCCGGCTTCTCTGCCAAGTGGATCGCCCCGATAGCCCTCTTCTTCATCGCCGTCTCGGTGGGCAGCACGACTCTTGAGTTGCGTCTCGGGCTCGACTCAGCGTTTGGCGGCGTGCTCCAGGGCGTGATCGTGCTGTTCGTCATGTTCGGAACCGCCATCGCCGCTCAAAGAAGGCGGCACACGACCGCGAGGAGCGGTGAGACCTGATGGATTGGAGCGCAACCCTCAATTCGATCGTGGCCGCTGCGGCTCCCCTGGTTCTCGCCACCATGGGTGAGACCATCAGCGAGAAATCCGGGGTCATCAATCTCTCGTTGGAGGGCAGCCTTCGGCTGTCGGCAATGGTCGGCTTCGTCGCCGCTTTCTGGGCCGGTCACGCGCTGGTCGGCTTCGCCGCGGCGATGGGTGTCGGCGCCCTCATCGCGGCGATCATGGTGTTGGGCAACATCAAGCTGAAGATCAACCAGATCGCTCTTGGCTTCGTCCTCTACCTGCTGGCCGTGGAGTTGGCGTCGTTCCTCGGCGATCCGTTCGTAGGCGAGAGGGGCGAGCAGGTCCCTCCCCTGCCCATCCCCGTCCTCAGCGACATTCCCTTCATCGGCAAGGTGCTCTTCGACCACAACCTGGTCGTCTACGGCAGCTTCCTTGCGGTCTTTGTGACCTGGTACTTCTTCTACAGGACCCGGGCCGGACTGAACATCCAGGGCATCGGCGAGCGCCCTGAAGGGGCGTTCTCGCGCGGGGTTCCGGTCAATCGACTCCGGGCCCTCTATGCAATCATCGGCGGAGCGCTGATCGGTCTGGCCGGTGCGGCCTACTCGCTCGACGTGAAACTGGGATGGCGGGAGACCCTCACCCTCAATCTCGGGTGGATCGCTCTCGCCATCGTCATCTTCGGTGGGTGGCATCCGGTTCGGGTCGCCTTCGGCTGCTATTTCTTCGGTGCGTTGCAGGTGGCAGCCTTCCAACTCCAGGATGTGTTCCCGGGGCTCGCCCAGGTGCTGCCGATCGCGCCTTTCCCGTTGATGATCCTGGCGCTGGTGATGATCTACGCCGGCTGGTTCGTACGGGTTGGGGAGCGATGGCCGCGAGCAAGAGGATGGCTGGTGGGGGACCCGCCAAGCGCCATCGGAGTGATCTTCGAGCGCGAATAGGCCTACTTCAACCGTTCTGTGCGGGTTAGTTACGCGTGACGCGTAGTAAACCCGCACAGAACGGTTAGAAAACCGCCCGAACGATCCAGTAGACGGCCATGCCCGCGAAGAGTGTGTAGACATGATTCCTCGTCTTCGCAGCCACCCCGCCACCGACTACGAATGCCGCGACCTCGGGGGCGCCGATACCGACGTTTCCGTCACCGTCGGTGAGCAGGGCCACGATGAGGGCCGCAAGCACCGCTGGAGCCACGAACTGAAGAGCCACCATTACGGTGTCCGGGATCCTTCGGTTGGCCAGGGCCAGGATGAACACCGACCGGCCCAGGTACGTCCCGAGTCCAACAACGGCGATAGCGATGAAGTCCGTCACCGGCGAAGCCTCTCCGCGACGGTTCCAGCGAGGATGCCAACAACAGCACCGACGAGAAGCCCCGACCTGCTGGGCATTCCCGCCGCCAGGTAGGTGACTCCGGCTCCCACGAGAGCGGCGACCAGCTTCGACGACTTGTCGATGCCAACGACGATGAGCCCGATGAAGAGAATCGGCACGGCAAACCCGAGGTTCCACTCCTCGGGAATGATCGGACCGATGACAAGGCCAACGGCGGTCGTGAACATCCACAGCGTCCAGAAGGTGAAGCCCGCCGCCAAGTAGTACTGGCGCCAGACCTTCGGGTCGTCGTCGAGACGCAGCGAGACCAACGCAAAGAGCTGATCGATCAGTAGATAGGGACCGAACCACCGCATCCATCTCGGTTGGCTTTGAAACTTCGGGGCAAGAGCCGCCGAGTACATGACGTGACGAGCGTTCACCACCAGCGCCGCCGTTATGGCAGCCACGACGGCCACACCCGACCCGAGCAGCGAGATAACGGTTAGCTGAGCAGCGCCTCCGAAGATGAGCCACGAACTCGACCATCCCACGAAAGGATTCATCCCGGCCTCGACAACGGCCAATCCGATCACGAGAGCGAACGGAACGGCGGGGACATAGAGGGGCAGGGCGTCGACAATCGCTCGTTTGATGATTGTTCGATCGACTGACATGAGCCGAGCAGGGTATGCGAGGGTCAGCCCACTTGCACCGCAAAGTCGATCGGGTCCAGACGCATCACTCCCGGCACGGAGTCGAAGCCCCTGTCGCTGGAAACGATGCCGTCGACGAGGGTTCTCGTCGCTGTTGCCAGATGGATCGCATCGCGCAAATCGAGAGACTGGAAGGAGGCAAAGAACTTGAGAGCGACCAGTAGGTCGGCCATACCGACATCCTCAACTTGGCAGCTAGCGACGATTCCTTGCGACTCGATGGCTGCTTCGTCGCGGTCGATCCCCTTGCGAATTCGAACGTGGACGAACTCCTGGATGACATCGACGTTGACCACGCCGTCGACAG
The DNA here is from genome assembly GCA_034658975.1 of Actinomycetota bacterium. Classification (GTDB taxonomy): domain Bacteria; phylum Actinomycetota; class Acidimicrobiia; order Spongiisociales; family ZC4RG35; genus SZUA-217. The sequence goes on along the minus strand of JAYEGJ010000160.1, from coordinate 4,420 downwards.
CCCCAGCACCGATAGCCGACAGCACGGTCCGGCAGGGGTCGCGATAGGGATGAGGCGTGCCCTTGGCGTACAGGAACACCGCGGTGTCGACGAACACTCTCAATCCATTCCAGCCATTTCATCCAGCATCCGCCGCTTCTCCTCGGCCCAATCGCCCATCTCGACCTCCCGGCCACGCAGAAAGGCTTCAATTGCCGACTTCCTGTCCGCTCTTTGATCGGGGACATATCGGTCAATAGCGTCACGGATCACCGATGCAACCGAGCCGCCGGAGTCAGCCGCGGCACGCTCTATGCGCTCGAACTGGTCGGGCTCGAGAAGGATCTGAAGCCGGCGAGTCTTGGCCATACACATATCTTAGCATGTGTATGTCTACACATCTATCGAGCCATGTCGATCTTGATGGCCTCCAGGGCGATCTCAACCATCTCATTGAAGGTCTGCTGCCGCTCATCGGCGCTGGTCGCCTCGCCGGTGCGGATGTGATCAGACACCGTGGCGATCGTCAAGGCCCGGCCACCCTTCTCGGCGGCAACCCCATAGAGCCCAGCGGCTTCCATCTCGACAGCGAGAACCCCCATCGCCTCCATGCGATCGAAGGCCTCGGAGTCCGGGTTGTAGAAGAGGTCGGCAGAGTGGACGTTGCCCACCTTGACCTGAATCCCCTTGGCGGCCGCTGCCTGCTCGGCCGCGTTGAGAAGCCAGTAATCGGCGGTGGCCGCGAAGTCGTGGTCGCCGTAGCGGACACGGTTGACGCCCGAGTCGGTGCAGGCGCCGATCGCCAGCACCACGTCGCGGATCTTCACCGACGTTGGAATGCCCCCGGCCGATCCCACCCGAATCAAGCGCTCCACTCCGTATTCCGTGATCAACTCCGTGGCGTAAATGGACGCCGAGGGAATTCCCATGCCGGTGCCCATCACCGATACGGGTACGCCGTCGTATGAGCCGGTGTAGCCCAACATGTTTCGGACGGCATTGACCTGTTTCACATCGTCGAAGAAGTTGTCGGCAATGTGCTTCGCCCGAAGCGGATCGCCGGGAAGCAGAATCGAGGGGGCGAAGTCTCCCTTTTCGGCGGAGATGTGGGGCGTGGGCATGTCGAACTGGCTCCTGTGTCTGCGGACGCCAACAACCTATCGGATCTCCCTTGGACACTGTGAACCGACAAGGCCTTAGGCTTCCTCACATGGCAGGGATCTATGACTTCATCATCAAGCTGAGAGCAATTCGCGACTACGAGGACCGCCCGTTGGCCTCCGATGACCTCAATGCGATTCTCGAGGCCGGTCGCTGGACCGGGAGTTCCAAGAACCGGCAGAACTGGTCGTTCGTGGCAATCACCGATGCCGAAAGACTCCAGGGGCTTGCCGAGCACGGCGACTTCACCCAGCCGGTTCGAGACTCGGTAGCAACCATCGTCCTGGTTCAAGAGGAGGAGGGCTACGAGTTCGACATCGGACGCGCCGCTCAGAACATGATGCTCGCCGCCAAGGCGGTGGGGGTTGCCTCCTGTCCGATCACACTTCTCCGGAGCGAGAACGCCCGTCGATTCTTGGGGGCACCCGAGGGAACGATCGTGCGCTACGCCATCTCTCTGGGCTATCCCTCCGGCGATGCTCAGCCTGCAAGGTTCGGTGGACGGAAATCCGCGGAAACGGTGATCAGAACAGATCGCTACTGAGATTCTCAATCAATCCCAGCCCCCCACTACCGTCAGCGGACTCATGACTGATCTTCTTGTAGAAGCACGCGGGCTCACCAAGCGATTCGGTGACTTCACCGCTGTCGACGACGTCGACTTCGGCATCCAGAAGGGTGAAGCGTTTGGCTTCCTGGGACCCAATGGTGCGGGCAAGACGTCGACGATGAAGATGATCACGACCGTCAGCCCGATCACCGAGGGCGACCTCACCGTCTTCGGCATCGACCCCCGTGAGAACGGTCGGGCGATTCGGCAGCGGATCGGGGTCGTCCCCCAGGAGGACAATCTCGACCTCGAGTTGACGGTGTCGGAGAATCTCTACATCTACGGCCGCTACCACGACATGAAGAAGGCCGATATCAATCCCCGGATCGATGAGCTTCTCGACTTCGCCCAGTTGACCGAGCGAAGAGACTCTCAGGTCGAACCGCTGTCCGGCGGGATGAAGCGCCGTCTCACGATCGCACGAGCCCTCATCAACGATCCCGACCTCATCATCCTCGACGAGCCGACGACGGGCCTCGACCCACAGGCGCGCCATCTGCTCTGGGATCGGCTCTACAGGCTCAAGCAGCAGGGCGCCACGCTCATCATCACGACCCACTACATGGACGAGGCAGAGCAACTCTGCGACCGCCTGGTCGTCATGGACGAGGGGAAGATCGTCGCTGAAGGCCCACCGCGGGGGCTCATCGAGGAGTACGCACCGAGAGAGGTAGTAGAGCTTCGCTTCCAGGATGGCCAGAAGGACGATGCAGTACTCAATCTGGACGGCCTGGCATCACGCTCGGAAGTACTGGCCGACCGCGTCTTGCTCTACACCGACGACGCCGACGACACTCAACGCTCTCTCCACGCGCGCGGGATTCACGCCGAACAGGTACTGGTTCGGCGCTCGACCCTCGAGGACGTCTTCCTCCGCCTCACCGGTAGGAGGCTCATCGACTGATGACCGCGCTCGCCCGATCACTCCACTTCGCCGAGTCGGAGGTGATCGCCTACCGCCGGACGTGGCGAGGCACAGTCATCACGTCCTTCGTCAACCCAATCCTGTTCCTGGCTGCCATGGGATCGGGCCTCGGCTCTCTCGTCGACGACGGGAACGCTGACCTGGGCGTCCCCTATCTGGCATTCATCGCCACGGGTTTGATGGCCGCAAATGCCATGCAGAACGGCGCCGGTGACGGCTCCTTCCCGGTGATGGCGGGAGTCCTGTGGAGGAAGAACTTCCAGGGGACGATCACAACGCCACTCGGTCCCGCCGACATCATCTGGGGCCGGCTGATCTGGGGCGCCGCACGCCTCATTTTCGTCCTTTTGGTCTTCGCCCTGATCGCCGTCGGTTTCGGCGCAATGAGCCTCGGGCCCGCTCTGATCGCCATCCCACCCGCTGTCCTGACCGGGCTTGCCTTCACTGCGGTCATAACCGCATGGACCCTCACCCGGGAGGACGGGCGGAGCCTCTCAACTCTCTTCCGGTTCGGGATCGTTCCGCTGTTCTTGTTCTCAGGGACGTTCTTCCCGATCAGCCAACTTCCGGGCTTTCTCCAGCCAATCGCGTATGCGACCCCCCTGTTCCACGGTGTCGAACTGGTACGCAAGATCACCCTCACCGGTGTTGACGAGACAATCGTGACGGCCATGCCGATGTGGATTCATGTCGTCTATCTGCTGGTCATGCTGGCCATCGGCATCTACCTGTCCGTCCGGATTCTCGACAAGAGGATCAGGCCTTGAGCGTCCAGGCACCGAGCCGCATCTCGCCATTGGGAAGCGTCACTCCGTTCCGCGCACAGCGGATCTGGGAGCACAACTTCATCATCTACCGGCGGCTTTGGACGGTGGTTTTCAGTGGTTTCTTCGAACCCGTCTTCTATCTGTTTGCCGTCGGCGTCGGAGTAGGCGCTCTGGTTGGCGATGTGACCGGACCGGGCGGCGTCCCGGTCCCGTATGCAGCGTTCGTTGGGCCGGCAATGATGGCCGCCTCGGCGATGAACGGGTCCGTAATCGAGACCACGTTCAACATCTTCTTCAAGCTGAAGTACCAGAAGGTGTACGAGGGCGTGCTCACCACGCCGATGCAGCCGTCCGACATCGCCATCGGGGAGATCGGGTGGGCCCTCCTGCGCGGTGTCCTCTACTCGACCACATTCATCGTCGTGATGTTCGCGATGGGCCTCACCACATCGTGGTGGGCTCTGATGGCGGTGCCCGCCGCGACCCTCGTCGGTTTCGCCTTCGGAGCAGTGGGAATGGCAGCCGTCACCTACATGCGGTCCTGGCAGGACTTCGATCTGGTGTCGCTGGTGACGATGCCCCTGTTCCTCTTCTCAGGCACCTTCTACCCACTCGACGTGTATCCGCCGCTCATCCAGAACGTCGCCAAGATCTCGCCGCTCTATCACGGCACCGAGTTGCTGCGCGGATTCACGCTCGGCGTCGTCGACTGGTCAATGGTCGGCCACGCCGCCTTCCTCGTCGTGATGGGCCTCGTCGGTGCGGTAATCGCCAACCGACGCCTCGACGGCATGTTGAGGAAGTAGCCCGTCTGATCGCGACCTGAGGTAGTACGTCCCACATATGGGACTAACAGCCTCGAGAGCTGCGGACTTCGGCCCCTCCGCGTGGACACCCCCCCGACCGCCCGATCTAGGCTCCGGTGGTCATGCTCGATCTCACGTTTCCACTCCACGCTCCCCGTGGCACCGACCTGAA
>JAYEGJ010000159.1:0-52527 GCA_034658975.1 Actinomycetota bacterium | reverse complement strand
AGGGAAGCCCCCAAATCGTCCACGGCTTCGACCCGGAAGTGATCGACCTTTACCTCAGCCCGATTCGGGCGCAGTACGAGGCCGAACCGGTGGACGCCAGGTTTCAGATCAGCGGCAACACCATCGTCATAATCCCCGGAAAACGGGGCACGCGGATCGACGAGACCGAAACGGCGACCAAGCTTCTCCAGGCAGGCCAGACGGGCTCCCGACTCGGTCAGCTACCACTTGTGGAAGACGCCGACCCCGACGTCACCACTCAGGAACTCGAAGACCTCGGCATCAAGCATCTTGTCTCGTCATTCACCACCTATCACTCGTGTTGTCAGGATCGTGTCATCAACATCCAGCTAATGGCCGACACCATCGACGAGCACATCGTCATGCCCGGTGGGGAATTCAGCATCAACGGGTTCGTCGGACAACGGACTGCGGAGAAGGGGTACGTCCCGGCCGGGACCATCGTTGCCGGAGAACTCGTCGACACCGTGGGCGGTGGCGTCAGCCAATTCGCCACCACCATGTACAACGCCATCTTCTGGGCGGGGCTCCAGGACATCGACCACAAACCCCACTCGTATTACTTCTCCCGTTACCCGGAGGGAATCGAGGCCACGGTCAACTGGCAGACTCCACAACTCATCTTCCGCAACAACACCGACAAGGCGATCATGATCGACACCCAGTACACGGGAAAGTCGATCACGGTCCGCATCTTCGGCGACAACGACGGCCGCACGGTCGTCGGCGATCACGCCGGTGGCAAGACTTCGATCCACGTGGACTCGGCCGGTGGCCCCAACGCCTTGTGGGTCGATGCCCACGTGTCCGATCGCTACAGTGTGACCGGCCCCGGCGGACCCCGTTACAAGGCGAACCCCAACCTCGCCTTGGATCAACAGGTCCAAACCCAGAAACCGCGTGACGGATGGAGCGTGAGCATCACCCGGACCAGCACCCGCGGGGGTGAGCAGGTCGTCGAGGAAACCGAGTGGGTCGCCCGCTATCTCCCCCAGTTCGAGGTCATTGAAGTGAATCCTTGCTACTTCCAGGGAGAGGGAGCCTGCGATCCGCCGACGACCACGACGATGCCGCCGACCGGCAGCACAACAACCACCGGCGGATGACGGCCGTCGTCACCGGCGCCTCGGGCTTCCTCGGCGGGGCCGTTGTTCGGCATCTCCTCGAGTCGGGGCAAGAGGTGCGCGCCGTTGACATCCGAAAAGGCCCGACGCTCGACGGCCTCGACGTCGACTACGTGCACGGCGATGTGCTCGACCCCTCCACGCTCGAAGCATCCTTCTCTGGCGCCGATGTCGTCTATCACCTGGTCGGCCTGATCTCGATCACCGGTGACCCCCATGGGAAGGTCCGCAGGCTCAATGTCGAAGGGGTCAGAAACGTTGCCAGGGCTGCTCTTCACAGCGGAGCGTCGCGTATGGTCCATTGCAGTTCGGTCCACGCCTACGACCTCGCCGCGGCCGGCGACGGTGTGACCGAGCACAGTCCGCGGTCGACCGCTCCCGGTCTCCCGCCATATGACAGGTCGAAGGCGGCCGGCGAAGCGGCGCTGCGCGAGGTCGTCGACGAGGGTCTGGATGCGGTCATCGTCAACCCGACGGGGATCATCGGCCCCTATGACCACGAGCCCTCCCGAATGGGTCACGTGCTCCTCGCCCTGTTCGAGGGACGATTGCCGGCGCTGCTCGACGCCGGCTTCGATTGGGTCGACTCTCGTGACGTGGCACGCGGATTGGCCGCCGCAGCACAGGACGGTCGGCACGGGCAGAACTACCTGCTGCCCGGACATCACCGCACAATTCCCGAGCTGGCCCGGATCACTGAGAACGTCAGTGGGACACCGGCGCCCAAGCGGATGGTTCCCTTGGGGCTGGCCAAGACTCTCGCCCCGCTCGGCGATCTCATCGTCAGGAGAACAGGGAGCCCTCTCTGGTACACCAGGGAGAGCCTCCACGCCCTGATCAACAGCCCGGAGGTGGCCGGCGAGAAGGCCTCGAGCCAGCTCGGCTACGAGCCGCGGCCCATCGAGGAAACCATCGAAGACATCTACGAATGGTTCGCTTCGAACGGCCAGCTCGGCGCAGGAGCCCGCTAACCGCCGAGCCCACCCGCAGGCTCACCTATGAGATGGACCTTGACGAGGTTGGTCGAAGCCTGGAAGCCAGGGGGAACGCCCGCAACCATGACCACCGGCTCCCCACGCTCGGCGACACCCTCACGCTCCAGAAGCGATGCGGCAAGGGCGATTTCATCGTCGGTGTAGTCCCGCCGCTCGAATTTGTGGGGAATCACGCCCCAGTACAGGGCCATGCGCCGCAGCGTCGCCTCGTTGGGTGAGAAAGCGACAACCCTCTGTTCGGGGCGGTACTTGGAGATCAGGCGTGCCGTGCTGCCCGACTCGCTGAAGGCGACAATCGTGTTTGCCTCGACATTCTTGGCGATTTGGGTCGCTGCCTGGGCCACCGCCGAGGCAATGGTGTTGTCGACGCCGACAAATGCGACCGGATGGTCGCCCCGAAACGAGAGGGTTCCCTCCTCGACCGTCTGACAGATTCGTGCCATGGCAGCAACGGTCTGCGCCGGGTAATCGCCAATGGCGGTCTCGCCCGAGAGCATCACCGCATCGGTGCCGTTGATCACGGCATTGGCCACGTCGGTCACCTCGGCGCGGGTAGGCCTGGGGCTCTTGGTCATCGACTCGAGCATCTCGGTGGCGGTGACCGATATCGCCCCCACGGCATTGGCTCGCTCGATGATGTCGGCCTGGATCAACGGCAGCGTCTCCAGTGGCAACTGAACACCGAGATCTCCTCGGGCCACCATCACGCCGAACGAAGCCCGCAGGATCTCGTCGAGATTGTCGAGGGCCTGTGCAAGCTCGATCTTGGCGATAACGGGAGCGTCACCGGCAAGTGCCGTCACGGCGCGCACATCGGCGGCGCTGCGGACAAACGAGGCCGCCACGTAATCGACACCGAGCTCGCGTCCCAGGGCGAGGTCGACCTCATCTTTGGGCGTCACGGTGGCCACCGAAAGCACGCTGTCGGGAAAGGCGACACCCTTGTTGTCCGAGAGGACTCCACCTTCCACGACCCTGGCTGTGAGGACATCTCCCGACGATTCGACGACCTCACACGTCACAAGCCCGTCGGCAAGGATGACCCGATGCCCGGGGGTGACGTCCTCACCGAGCGCCTCGTAACCAACCGGAATGGTGTCCGAATCGCCCTCACCGGAGTGAGAGACCAACGTCACCTCGTCGTCGGCCGCAAGCTCGATGGCACCTTCCGGGAACTTGCCGACACGTAGTTTCGGGCCCTGGATGTCCTGCATGACCGCAACATTGCGGTCGGCATCGGTTGCCTCCTCCCGCACCCACTGGAACATCTGACGATGACCGGCATGATCCCCGTGAGAGAAGTTGAGTCGGGCAACAGAGATGCCTGCGTCGATAAGCGAACGAACGCCCTCGCGGCTCGCTACCGAAGGGCCGAGGGTGGCAATGATCTTTGTTTGTCTCTGCATCCGATCCTGCCTCACTAACCGTCGAGCTTCGACCTGAGGAGCTGATTGACGATCTTGGGATCAGCCTTGCCCTGAGAGGCTCTCATGACCTGGCCGACAAGGAATCCAACCACCTTCTGCTCACCAGCCCGGTAGTTGCTGACAGCTTCTTGGTTATCGGCGAGAACGCTGGCGACGATCTCCTCGAGGGCGGATGTGTCGGATATCTGCACAAGATCTCTGGCTTCGGCCACCGAACGCGGTGATCCCTCGCCCGCAAGCACGCCTTCGAGGACTTCCTTGGCCGCCGAGCTCGAGACAACACCCTCTTCCACGATCGCAGCGAGTTCGGCGAGGGCCTCTCCATTCAGCGTCAGCGAGTCCGCCGAGGTCTCGGTACGACGCAGATATGCGGTGACCTCGCCCGTGAGCCAGTTGGCCGAGACCTTCGGGGTAGCCCCCGCTTCCACCGCCGCATCGTGTATCGACCTCAGTGGGCCGGGCGCCGAAGAGAGCACACTCCCAAGATGGGCGTCGAGACCCTGAGACTCGTAGCGAGCCCGTCTCTGGGCCGGCAGTTCGGGAAGGGTTGACCGAACCGATTCGACCCATTCGGAATCCATGACCATGGGGACCAGATCGGGCTCCGTGAAGTAGCGATAGTCGGAGGATCCCTCCTTGGTGCGCATGGAGTGGGTCACAGCCGCCTCTTCGTCCCAATGCCGGGTCTCCTGAACGATCTTCCCCCCTGCCTCGACGACATCGATCTGACGCTTGATCTCGTAGTCGACGGCACGCTCGAGCGATCTGAAGGAGTTCATGTTCTTGATCTCCACCTTGGTGCCGAGCTCGGTCTCGCCTTCTTGTCGAATCGAGATGTTGGCGTCGAAGCGAATCGACCCCTCTTCGAGACGGGCATCCGAAACGCCCAGCTCGGCTACTATCGACCTGAGCTCCTGGGCGTAGGCGCGCGACTCCGCAGCGCTTCTGATGTCGGGCCTGGAGACGACCTCGACCAGCGGCACACCCGAGCGGTTGAAGTCGAGCAGGGTCGACTCGGCCGAGTGGATGCGGCCGCTATCGCCCACGTGGGTGGACTTGCCGGTGTCCTCTTCCATGTGAGCCCGCTCGATCCCGATACGCGAGGTGTGGCCGTCGACGGTGATGTCGAGGTGACCGTCGTGGCAGACAGGGATGTCGAACTGGCTGATCTGGTAGCCCTTGGGAAGGTCGGCGTAGAAGTAGTTCTTGCGGTGGAACACAGACCGGTCGGAAACCTCACAGTTGAAGGCAAGGCCGACTGCCATGATCCACTCGATCGCCTGCCTGTTCGGCACCGGAATGGCGCCGGGAAGGGCGAGACAGACCGGGCAGACGTTGGTGTTCGGCTCTGCGCCGAACGCTGCCGAGCAGCCACAGAACATCTTCGACTCGGTGGCCAACTCGACATGAACCTCGATTCCGATGACCGGCTCCCAACTCATCGGGCCACCTCCTCGATTTCCGGCCGGGCGTCGAAGCCGGCAAGACGCTCGACCTCCTCGGCAACACGGAACATCACTGCCTCGCCGAGGGCGGGCGCCATCACCTGAAACCCGATGGGGAGGCCCTGATGGTCGAGGCCGATCGGCACGGACACGGCCGGGTGTCCGGAGAGATTGGAGGGGATCGTGCAGATGTCGGATAGATACATGGCCAGCGGGTCATCGGTCCGTGCGCCGGCCGGGAAGGCGACGGTGGGGCTCGTCGGCGAGATGAGAGCATCCACCTGCGAGTACGCCGTTGAGAAATCCTCGCGGATCGCCGATCGAACTCTCTGAGCCTGCCCGTAAAAGGCGTCGTAGTAACCCGCCGAGAGAGCGTACGTTCCCAGCAGGATGCGTCTCGTCACCTCGGGCCCGAATCCTTCGGCACGGCTCTTGGCCATCAGGGCTTCCGTCGTCTTACCCGTCGCGCGGTGGCCGTAGCGAATCCCATCGAATCGGGCCAGGTTGGCCGACGCCTCTGCCGGGGCGATGAGGTAGTAGGCGGATAGAGCGATGTCGAAGGTCGGAAGAGACACCTCGACCACATCGGCACCGGCGTCGGATAGCCGGGAGATCATTGCGGCAACGGCCGCCTCAACCGCAGGCTCGTAGCCATCTCCGGACAACTCCTTGACCACTCCGAGCTTCAACCCATCAACACCCTTGCCGAAGTCTTCGAGCGGGTTGGGATACTCGCCGGCGTAGGAAGTTGCGTCGCGGGGGTCATACCCCCAGATGGCATCGAGGGTCAAAGCGGCATCCTCGACGTTGCGTGCCAGGGGACCGATCTGGTCCAACGATGAGGCAAAGGCGATGAGCCCGTAACGGCTGACCGTCCCGTAGGTCGGCTTCATCCCGACGATGCCGGTGAGGGAGGCGGGCTGCCGGATCGAGCCGCCGGTGTCAGACCCAAAGCCGACCAGAGCGGAGCCTGCCGCTACTGCGGCCGCGGAGCCGCCGGAAGAGCCCCCCGGGACCCTTCCGATGTCCCATGGGTTGTATGAGGCCCCATAGGCGGAGTTCTCGGTCGAGGAACCCATCGCGAATTCATCGAGGTTGGTCTTGCCGACCACAACGGCGCCTCCTGAGCGAAGTCTGGAAACAACCGTCGCGTCATAGGGCGGCACATATCCGGCGAGAATCTGAGACGAAGCGGTTGTCTCCAGGCCGCGTGTGCACATGTTGTCCTTGAGGGCGATCGGAATCCCGTGCAGCGGTCCGTTGTCGATGCCGTCGGCGAGATCTGCGTCGGCCTTGGCCGCCGCTTCAAGGGCACCCTCCCGGTCGATCGTCAGGTACGCATGGAGTTGGGCCTCGGTCGCCGAAGCCCGTCCCAGCACGGATTCTGCCAGTTCGACAGCGGTTATCTCACCGGACCGGAGTCGGGCACCGGCCGCGGCAACAGTCAATTCGTGGAGAGTCACTCGGTCTCCAAAGCGGGGGGGACCACGAAATACCCGTTTGATGACTCGGGTGCCTGCGAAAGGACCTCGTCCCGGTCGAGGGAAGGACTCCTGACGTCCTCCCGGTATGCGTTCACAAAGCCGAGCGGGTGCGCCGGGTCCTGGGTCGGCTCGCCTTCCAGCTCCTGAACCTTGGCGGCGTGATCGAGGATGATCCCGAGCTGGGTCTTGTATCCCGCGAGGTCATCTTCGGACAGGTCGAGGCGGGCGAGACGGGCGACGTGGGCGATGTCTATTTCGATTGGCATGGCCGCCGGATTGTAGGAGTCCGACCGACCAGTGCCCCGACCACTAGCGAAGAACGGATAGGAGCGACTCGTAGGCCCAATCGAGATCATCGAGAAGGACCGACTCACCCGGTTTGTGAGCGAGTGCGGTATCCCCCGGACCGAAGTTCACTGCAGGCACCCCGCGACTGGCCAACTGAGCGACATCTGTCCAGCCCTGCTTGTGGCTGGTCTCCGCGTCGGCGGCCGTGGCGAGGTTCTCGAAGAGCTGGTGAGAAACCTCGGGATAGGCGGCGGGCGCAGCGTCGAAGATCTCGAAGCCGTCTGCGGCCGAGCAGATCCCGCGCAGACACTCCACGGCGTCATCCAGCGTTCGGTCGGGCGAGAATCGGTAGTTCACATTCATCTCAAACAACGAAGGGATGATGTTGTTGGCGATCCCGCCCGAAGCCCTCGTGACCGAGATGACCTCTTTGAACTCGAAGCCCTCGATGAGGTGGAGCTCGGGCACCAGACCATCCATCATCGACAGGAACTCCCCTGCCCGTGTCACCGCGTTGATTCCCCGCCACGGCCGGGCGGCATGAGCAGCTTCGCCCTCGAAGCGCACGGTTGCATTGATCGACCCCTGACAACCGGCGTGCATCTCCCGATTGGTCGGCTCCATCACGATCCCAGCAGCGGCCTGTTCGAGCACCGGGGAGGCATCGAGGATCGGACCGAGCTGGTTGCTCTTCAGCGGTCCCTCCTCACCGGCGTAGAAGATCCCGACGATTCGGTTGGTGCCCAGTTCCTCGAGAAGATGAACCATCACCGCGAGACCCCCCTTCATATCGGTTGCGCCCAGCCCGTAGAGCCGCTCGCCTTCGATACGTGCTCCCACATGCCCCTGGAGGGGAACCGTGTCGGTGTGGCCGACAAGAAGCACCTTTCCGGGCTCGGGCTCGCCGACGATGAGGGAGTCCTCGATCGTCGTCAGGTCAAAGCCCGAGAGCCTCTCCTCCAGAGCATCGCGAATGGCGGATTCGTTTCCAGTTTCACTCGGTATGTCGACGAGCCAGGCGAGGGTTTCGGTCATCGTGGGCACGTCGTGGAAGGTAACAGGCGGGGCTACCCTGACGGAAGTGACTGACGCAGGCGCACATGCGGTGGGAATCGCCACGTTTTCGGGAGATCAGATCCTCGATGTCTGGTACCCCGACCCCCACTCATTGGAGAAGGCACACCTCGAACGTCTCGAAGGTCGGGATGACGACCGCGGAGTGGAGCGACGCATCGTCGAAACCTCGATACCCGACCTCTCGGTCCCGCCGATAGATGTAGCCGACGCATACCTCCGCCTCCATCTCATCTCACATCGCATCCACAAGCCTCATGACATCAGCGTGGAAGGCATCTTTGGCGTCCTCAACAACGTCGTTTGGACCACCGAAGGGCCATGCGCCGTCGGCGGCTTCGCCGACACGAGGGCGCGGCTCGTCGCCGCCGGCCGGAATGCGGCGGTCACGTCCGTCGACAAGTTCCCCCGCATGACTGACTACGTGGTACCCGACGGGGTGCGTATCGGTGATGCCGACCGGGTGCGGCTCGGCGCCTACCTCGGTGAGGGCACAACGGTCATGCATGAGGGATTCGTCAACTTCAACGCCGGGACTCTCGGCACCTCGATGGTGGAGGGGCGGATCAGCTCCGGGGTCGTCATCGGAGACGGCACCGACATCGGTGGCAGCGCATCCATCATGGGAACGCTGTCGGGAGGCGGGACCCAAGTGATCAGCATCGGCGAGCGATGCCTGCTCGGTGCCAACTCCGGGCTGGGGATCTCCTTGGGTGACGACTGTGTCATCGAGGCCGGGCTGTACGTGACGGGTGGGACCATTTGCACTCTGCCCGACGGTTCGACGGCGAAAGCCAGCGATCTCTCCGGTGTCGACGACATGTTGTTCCGGCGAAACTCCGTCACCGGTGCCGTCGAGGCGCTCCCTCGCACCGGTTCTTGGGGCGGGTTAAACGAGGCACTCCACACCAACTGATGCCGTATCGCCTCATGTACCTCGGGCTCGCACTGGTTGGGCTGGCCGCGATCGCATTGGGGATCGTCTTCTCAGCCGAGGGCGAAACGGTCGAACTACCCGGCGCACTCGAATCGGTGTCTCCGGATCCCGGCTCGCTTGTCCCGCTCCAAACCAGCATCGAGATCGACTTCCAGGTCGGGTATCAGGCCGATATCTGGGTCGACGGCTGGCCGATCACCGACGCAACCTTCGTCGAGGGAACCGGGGTCTACCGATGGCAGCCGAGCCCATCCAGCCCTGCCATCACCGAGTGGACACCGGGCGAGCACACTGTCCGGGTCTCCTGGGACACCTATGCGGGCCTGCCCGATCCGGGCACCTATGAGTGGAGCTTTAGGGTCGGCTAGCCGAGAGCCGACAGGCCTTCGTCGAGGAGGCGCCTGAAAACTGCGCCATCAATGATGGGGACGCCGATCTCCTCCGCCTTGCGCGTCTTGGACGCCCCGGGCGATTCGCCGACAACGAGAGCTGTTGTGCGTCCTGAAACGGAGCCGGTGGCCTTTCCGCCCCGGGCCTCAACGGCCGCCTGAGCTTCCTCACGGCTGAACCCTTCGATCGTTCCCGAGATCACGAAGGTGGCCCCGGCCAGAAGATCTCCGGAAACTTCCTCGTCGACCTGGTCCACGAGACGAACCCCGGCTTCCCCCAATCTCCCGACGAGAGCACGATTCACGGGATCGGCCGACCACGCTGCAACCTCGGCGGCGATCACCGGGCCGATTCCCTCGATCTCGGCGATCTGTTCGCTGGAGGCGTCCATCAGCGCCGGAAGCCCGCCGAAATGACGGACCAGGGTGCGCGACACGGTGCCGCCTACGTGACGAATCCCGAGGGCCGTTAGCAAGCGCCCGACCGGGCGGTCCTTGGCCGCCTCGATCGCATTGCCGAGCTTGGCCACCGATGTCTCTCCCCAGCCTTCATAAGAAAGGAGTTCGGCCGGGTCGAAAGTGAATATGTCGGCGGGATCCTTGATCAGGTCCTCGTTGAGCAAGAGATCGATCGTGCGATAGCCCAGGTGCTCAATGTCCATCCCGCCGCGACTCGAGAAGTGGAACAACCACTCACGAACGCGCGACGAACAATCAAAGCCTCCTGTGCAGCGGGCTACCGCCTCGCCTTCGGGTCTTACGATCGGGTTGCCACAGAACGGACAGTTCTTCGGCATCTGCCAGACCTTCTCCTTGCCGGTTCGCGCAGAAACGACGGGTCCGACGACTTCGGGGATGACGTCACCCGCCCGTCGCACGACCACCTGGTCTCCGATTCGAACGTCCTTGGCGGTGACCTGGTCCTGATTGTGGAGGGTGGCCATACCCACGGTGGCGCCCCCAACGAACACCGGGTCGAGAACGGCGAAGGGCGTGGCTGCACCCGTTCGACCGATGTTGATCCAGATGTCTTTGAGCGTCGTCACCTGTTCCTCGGGCGGGAATTTGTAGGCGATAGCCCAGCGGGGAGCCTTCGCCGTGTAGCCAAGAGCCGCCTGGTCGCTCAGGCTGTCGGCCTTGATCACCACGCCGTCGGTTTGATAGGGCATCGTGTGTCGATCGGCCTCGGCTTGGGAGACAAACCGATAGACGTCCTCGATCGAGTCGACAACCTGGCTTGCCGGGTTCACTCTGAACCCAAGCGACCTTAGATACTCCATGGTCTCCCGATGGGTCGAGAACTCCGGGCCACCTTCGATCAAACCCAGTTGATAGATCCAGACATCGAGGCCCCGTGCGGCAGTGGCCGCCGGGTCCTTCTGACGTACCGAACCGGCAGCCGCATTCCGGGCGTTGGCGAACACTGGCTTGCCGGCATCGACCTGGCCTTGATTCAGCTCATCGAACGCCGAGTAGGGCATGTAGACCTCGCCCCGAACCTCCAACAGTGAGGGGTGGCCCTCGCCGAGTAGCCGCAGGGGGATCGAATTGATGGTGCGCAGGTTCGCGGTGATGTCCTCGCCGGTGGTCCCGTCGCCCCGGGTCGCACCGGTAACCAGCACCCCGTCCCTGTAGACCAGAACAACCGCGAGCCCGTCGATCTTCAATTCGCAGACGTATCCGGTCGGAGCCGATCCCAAATGACGTTCCATCCGCAGCTCCCACGCCTCCAGATCTTCCCTCGACTCGGCGTTGTCCAGGGAGAAGAGCGGTCGAAGGTGTGAGACGGGTTGGAATAGGTCACCGACGGCAGCGCCGATTCTTCGGGTCGGACTGTCGTCCGTCACCAACTCGGGGTACAGGGCCTCCAGGTCAGCGAGTTCCTTCAAGAGCGCGTCGAACTGGGCATCCGACACGGTCGGATCGTCGAGTATGTAGTACCGGTGCGAATGCTCGCGGATCACGGCTCGCAGTTCCTCGATCCGGTCGGCCGGAACGGCCTTACTCACCTTCGGAGGGCCTCTCCGATTAGGGCTCCCCCCAGGACCCGGTCCCCTTCGTAGAAAGCAACTGTCTGCCCCGGTGCGATCGCCTCCTGGGGCTCGTTGAACCACAAGACATCGCCGTCCAGACTGGCTGGCACCGGGTCGCCGTGCGCCCGGTACTGAGCCATCACGGAGATCGCGTCAAGTTGTCCCGAGGTCCATGTCACCTGTTTGAGGCGCACGCCGTGAACCGACAGGTCCTCCCGACCCCCCAGAGTCACCGCGGCCGTCTTCGGATCGATCTTCACGACGAATCGTGGGTCGCCGACTGCGACTCCGAGACCGCGTCGCTGGCCGATGGTGAAACCCACTATCCCATTGTGCGTGCCCAGCTCCTCGCCGGTGGTGCCCAACAGGGGTCCGGACTCAAAGACCTCCGGGGCCTCACTCTGGAGAAATCTCCGGTAATCCGCCTGGCCGACAAAGCAGATGTCCATCGACTCGGGCTTGTGGGCGCTCCGCATGCCCATGGATGCGGCAATCTGACGAACCCGCTTCTTGGTGAGCTCACCGACGGGAAGCCGGACGCGAGACAGCTCCGTCTGAGTCAGCATCGAAAGCACGTAGGACTGGTCCTTGGCCGGATCGGTTCCTCGAAGCAGTGCGAACGAGTCACCGTCACCGACGACGCGGGCGTGATGGCCGGTGACCAGCACGTCACAGTCGAAATCATCCAACCGGCTCAGCAGCCGATCGAACTTGACCGTCCGGTTGCATTCGATGCACGGGTTGGGAGTCTGGCCCGACGCGTAGTCATGGATGAAGCGGTCGACCACACCATCCTTGAAGTCTTCGGTGTAGTCGAGCACGTAATAAGGAATCCCCAGCTCAGCGGCCACGCGACGGGCATCTTCAGCATCCGAGACGGTGCAGCACCCGGCCGTCGGAGACTCTCCGTTAGGTCCCGACCACAGTTTGAGAGTCACCCCGACCACGTCATTGGCGGTGTCCTTCATGAGAGCCGCGGCAACAGAGGAGTCCACCCCGCCCGACATGGCTACGAGGACCCTCATCGCAGACGCTCCACGAGGTCCACGACGATTGCGGCAGCATCGATCGCCTCGTCCACGGTCGAAGTCCAGCCGAAGGAGAATCTGAGGGATTCCCTCGCCTCGGCGGCCGAAAGCCCCATCGCCTCGAGCACGTGTGACACCTTGGCGGCGCCGGACTGACATGCAGACCCGGCTGAGGCGGCGACCTCCATCTGGTCGAGACGCATGAGAAGGGTCTCGTTTCGAACCCCGGGTATGCGCAGATTGAGATGGTGAACGGACCGGTTCTCGGAAGGAGTGTTGAGAACGGCCCCCTCGATGCCTGCAATGACGTGCTTCTCGAACTGATTCCGCGCCTGACGAACCTCGGACCTGAATCGCTCACGGTCGCCGACCGCAAGTTCCATCGCAGTTGTAAGGCCGACGGCCGAGGCCACATCGTGGGTCCCGGACCTTCTTCCGAGTTCCTGACCGCCGCCGTGGAGCAGTGGTTCGAGCGCAGTTCCCTCGCGCACATAGAGCAGGCCGGCCCCCTTGGGGCCACCGAACTTGTGCCCGGTGATCGTCAGCATGTCGACTCCCAGAGCATCAACGTCGACCACCTCGGAGCCAAACGCCTGAACGGCGTCGGAGTGGACCAACACCTCCGGATGAGAGGCCTTGATGAGTCCGGCAATCTGAGCCACATCCTGGATCACACCGGTTTCGTTGTTGATAGCCATCACCGAGACAACCGCGGTGGAGTCGTCGATCGCCTCGAGCAACCCGTCGAGATCAACGGCGCCTTCTCTATCAACGCCCACCACCGAAACGGGAGTATCGAATCTGTCCAGCAGGTCCACCGTCTCCAGAACCGCCTCGTGCTCGGTGGCCACGGTGACCACACCGCTCCGCTGCTGAGGACTCCACGCGGCACCCTTGAGAGCGAGGTTGTCCGATTCGGTTCCACCAGACGTGAACACGATCTCCATGGGTCGTGCGCCGAGAAGCACGGCGATGCGTTCCCGTGCCTCCTCGAGAGAGTTCTTGGCGCGACGGGACACCTCATGGACACCCGAGGAGTTGCCAAAGACATCCGCGGCGTAGGGGGTCATCGACTCCCAAACACCAGGTCGCATCGGCGTTGTGGCTGCGTGGTCCAGATAGATCATGTGGATCGGCTAATTGTCGCACGCCGTCGCAGATCAGCCACACCGAAACAAGGTTGGGGACATGGCCCCGTCCTCGCCACCATTTGGCGGGGAAACCTGGAACGCCTCGAGACCCCGGTTCCTTTGATCACAAGGGCACCGCCATAGGCGGTTGTCTAGTTTCGCTGCGATGGTTCGGAGTTGGTGATGTCTGATCGCGTGTACGAGACCTACGACAGCCTTTGGGGCGTGCTGATGTTCGTCATGCACGACCCGGATCATCTGTCGTCTGTCAACGAGGGTCGAGCCGACTGGTTCGAGTCACTCGGATTGGGTGGACAAAGAGTGCTGGACTTGGGATCTGGAAACGGGTACTTCGACCTGGCTCTGGGGAATCGGGGCTATCAGGTTGTCGCAGTCGATCAAGTGGCCCCGGTCTTCGAGGCGGCACAGGCGTTGGCATCCGACGAGCCTGTCGAGTTCATCGCATCTGATCTGCGGCATCTCGATTTTGGTGCTGGGTCATTCGATGCCGTAACCATGTTCGGTGTCTCCGGTCTGATGAGCATCGAACACGACATCAGACTCATGGAGAACTGTTACCGGTGGCTTGCCCCGGGCGGACATCTACTTGTCGACTCCGACATCGAACTGGCGGACACCCAGACCATCACCGCTCAACATGATCTGGGAGCGATCAGATGGAATTGGACAAGCGATGCCGATACCCGGACCAACATGCTCACCCCAGAACTTCACCGAAACGACGGGGTCGTAGTTGGTCTGCGGGATCCGATCGATCTGACACGAGGTGACCACGAGGGCCTGCACAGGTACATCTACCCAAAGGACGATCTGACCGGTCTTCTGACCTCGATCGGCTTCACCGTCGAGACCACCCCCCACTACACCGAGTACGTCTTCCCCAACGAGACACCCGGCAGCTACATGCTCAAAGCCAGCCGCCCCTAGACACGACACGCTGACCACGTCTCGTTCATGACTATTCGAGCGACTGGGCGTGGGCGTGTTCCAGGCGACAGAAACACGATGCCTCGATCGGCACGTCGGCGCGAGCGTTGGCCATGTCAAGTCGTTGCTTGATCATCCCCGCCTCCCCGGTTTCGCCTCGAAAGAGGAGGCATTCGTGCAAGCCGTGGAGCGACCAGACGTTGTCGGGATGCTGCGAGGCGCGGCTCAGGGTGTCGTCGAGTCCCAGGTCGGCCCGGTAGACAGCCTCGGCCTCGTCCATTCTTCCTTGCTCGAGCAGGAGAGCGCCGAGTGCGTGGCGGGCCGGTTGCATCCAACCCCACGGCTCGTCGTAGGGAAGGGTGTCGTCCAGTTCGACCGATCGTCGCAAATGGGCGAACGCAATGTCGTGGTCGCCTTGGCGATAGCTGAGCTCACCTTCCAACATCTCCTCGGCGATGTTCAAGATGTCGATACACGTGTTGTTGAACAGCACGCGGCTCTCGGGAACGGCAGCCTTGGCAACGCGAAACTCGTCTCGGGAGGCAAGTGCGCCGGGGATGTCACCGGTGGCCGAGTAGGCCACAGTCTTGGCGTAGAGGATGAGAGCCGTCGTGACGCTGTAGAGCTCGCGGTCTTCAGGTAATTCCTGGGCCTTGATCTCCTCCCACATGCCAAAACGGATCAACACGTGCTGCTTCATCGGTACGAAGGCCTCGAGCCAGTCGGCCAGCGGGCGAACCACGTCCTCGGTGAGCGTCTCAGCCAAATCGTCGGCGGCTTCCATGGCCGGTTGGAGTTGGCCCAGGAACATCGCGCCGTAGATCTTGAAGTGGTAGTTGTGACAGCGGTAAACGGTGTAGAAGTTCTCCGCTCCCGAACGTGCGAGGTACTTGTTGTCGGCAACGATTGCTAGATCATTGCGGGCGACGACGTTTTGGTAGTGCCCGCACAGCACGTCGATATGGGTAGCCATATGTTGGAGGTGGCCCGCGTCGGGTACCAGATTGACGAGAGCGTCACCCGCCTTGAGGGCCTTCTCAGGGTGCGGCGACATCTCGACGAGGTGGATGTACATATGGAGAAGACCCGGGTGAGTGTTCGCCCCCTGTTCCGCCAGGCCGCTGAACGCCGACTCGAGCACTTCAACGGCTTCGAGCGTGTCGGCCCCCTCCGCCGGCTCGCCACCTGGCAAATCCCAAAGGTGCCACGGAGTTCGGTTCATCATCGCTTCGGCGAACAACGCACGAACATCCAAGTCGTTCGGGTTCGCTCGATAGACCTCACGCATGGCTTCCGAATACGCGTCATTCCATGGCCCAAAGTCCTCGACCGACGGGTCGCTGGGGTATCGAACCGCCAAAGCTCCGATCAAGGCTCGCTCGACGGGTTCGGCGCCGGCTGCTCTCTGGCTCGCCGCCTCGACGGCCTCGAGAGCACGACCGAGGTACACCCTCTTCTCTTCCTCGTCGAAGTCACCCCACTGCCGGTTGTAGTTGGGCCCCACCGCGTATGCGATACCCCAGTGGGCCATCGCCAGGCCTGGATCGTGTTCCAGCGCCTTCTCGAAACACTCGACTGCCTCCTCGTGGTGAAAGCCATAGGTCCAGACAAGACCACGGTTGAACCAGCGCTGGGCCTCGGCCGAGGTTGTCGAAACCGTGCGCTCATAGGTTCCCAGGTCGTAGTAGTCCGCCATCACCCCTCCTCGGTCTGGTCACGAACGGGCAATGGAGGCTATACGACGACCGGCGACCGCGGCTTGGTGAGGAGGGCGATGGGGATATCCGTCACCGCAAACACGCCCGCCGTGAAGAGCAGCACCACGAGTGGAACGAACCAGGGCGGGGTGATCCGCTCGCTCGGCAGGACCTCCGACCAGGAGCCGCCACGCTCGAAAATGCCTGGCGCTTGGGGCGCGCATCCGGAAGTCGGCTCCGCGAGGATTCCAACCTCGCTGAGAATCTTAGGACCGAATCTGAGTGCGTAGCAGGAGCCCGCTGAGGTGGGCTCAGAGTGAGTGAGGATCATGCTGGGCTGTCCGTCTACTTCGAAGGTGTGAACACGCAAACCGGCCGCCGCCGCAGCCTCCTCAGGATCGGCGCCGCCGCTGTCGATGGACCTCCACGCCGCGTGGATGCGATCAGCGATGTCGCGCGCCTCGGGGTAATCGGCGTTGGCCACGTCGGCGAAGGGTGCGATCGCGAAGCTGAGTGACACAACAAGGACAAGGATCAACAGGTCCCGCACCACGCGCTTGCGGTACCAAGGTTCAGGGGGTGCCGTCTCCGGTCGAGTCGCGCTAGCTGCCCTGCGCAGGCGGTGCTCGACGGAAAAGCCGAGGTCGTCTTCGTCATGGACAGGACCATCTGGCGGACCGGCCGCCGGCGCGCTTGTGGGGGTGTTGCTGCCCCTCATGCTCTCGACGATGCCGGAGGCTTATCCATCCATCAAGAGGACAAGGTCCCAAGCCCCCCGGCGTCTATTCGAGACCTCTCGGTCAACTCCCCTTGAAGTCCGGCTTCCGCTTCTCGACGAATGCCGAGACGCCTTCCACGGCGTCCTCGGTTGCAAACGACTCCTGGAATGCCCTCTGCTCGATCTCCAGACCCTCCGCCAGCGACACTCCGCGGCCACCGGCCAGAGCGCGTTTGGCGGCTGCGATCGCCAGGGTCGGCTTGGTCGCCCACTCGGCTGCGTCGGACAGGGCGAGGGCGAGGAGTTCCTCGGACGGAGCCACCTTGTCGGCATATCCGAGGGACTTGGCTTCTTCGGCACCGACGTGGCGGCCTGAATAGACGAGATCCTTCGCCGGCTGAAACCCGATCACGCGCTGTAGTCGCTGAGTGCCTCCGGCCCCCGGGATCAGCCCCAGGTTGATCTCGGGCTGTCCGACCTTGGCGTCGGAGGCCATGTATCGGAAGTCACACCCCAGGGACAGCTCGCATCCCCCGCCCAGGGCATAGCCCTGGACCGCGGCGATGGTGGGCTTGCCGAGCGAATCGAGCACATCGATCGCGGCGAGGATCGCGCCGGCCGAGACTTCTTTGCCACCGGCGTCGAGGGTCTCTTTGAATGCCTTGATATCGGCACCCGCGGCGAAATGCGGCTCACCGGTGACAACGACAGCCCGAATCGTGGGATCAGCGCATTGGGTGAAGGCCTTCTTCAGGTCGTTGGCGACCGCATCCGAAAGCGCATTCATGGGCGGGCGGTTCAGTCGAACAAGAGCAACCGGACCCTCGACAGTGACTTCTGCAAACTCCATACAGCGACCTTATACCGGCGTAGCCCAGTGCCCCGACCACCAACGTCTGTGGTCAGAGCACTAGGTCACTCCGGGAAGGTCCTTCATCGTGGGCATCTGTCCCGGCGGAACCGCCTCCACCCTCATTCGAGCGTCGACAACACAGACGCCCTGGCCGGGCTGAAGCACCTTGACCGGGTTCAGATCCATCTCGACAAGTTCCGGCATGGCTGAGATGAGGCCGGATATGCGCTGGAGGGCGTCCTCGAGGGCGACAACATCACCGGCGGGCTGGCCCCGATACCCCTCCAGGAGACGAAATGCCTTGGTTTCGCGGACCATCTCCGACGCGTCGACATCGGTGATCGGATGGATGCGGAGCGAAACGTCCCTGAGGAGCTCGACATAGATACCGCCGAGCCCAAAGCCCACAAGCGGACCGAAGTTGGGGTCCTGGGCCATGCCGATGAGCACCTCGTGACCACCCGGAACGAATTCCTGGATGAGGACCCCGTCTGGATCGCTCACTGCGGACATGACCTGGTCGTAACCCTCTCCGACCTCGACATCGCCTTCGGCGTCGAGGACGACACCCCCCACATCGGACTTGTGCAACGCCGACTCGGAAATGACCTTGAGCACGACAGGACCACCGAATTCTCGTGCGGTCTCAACGGCCGCATCACGGCCGGTCACCACGGCCGTCTCCGGAGTCCACAGACCGGCCGCTCGCAAGCAGGCGTCAACCTCCTCCGGGTCGAGCCAGCCTCCGTCGCTGCCCAACCTCTCGAGAACCCGCTCGACTATCGGCCTGATGGTCTCCTCGGCGTCCTCGTCGAGCCGGGCCTCCACGCCGGGATCGCGCTGCCGCCATTTGCCGTACCGAACCGCACGGGCCAGCGCCAGTGCAGCCGCCTCCGGGAACAGATAGGTCGGGATCGACCGGGCCCCACCTTCGCCGGCGAGAGCCGCACCGGCACCACCCCCGGCATCCATGAACACCGATAAGAAGGTGACCTTGCCCTCGTAGGCGTCCTGGCACTGGCGTAGGACAGCGGCGACGTTGTTCCCCCCTTCCGGCGACGTGGGCACGTAGATGACGATCAGCGAATCGACTTCGCCCGAATCGAGGATCTCCCGGGTCGCGTGGGCGAACTCGGCGGGGCCGCCCGACGCAATCAGGTCGACGGGATTGCGGGTCGAGGCCTCTGTGGGGAGCATTTCGGCAATGCGGGCCTGGAGGGCGTCGGACAGCTCGGGAAGGATCATCCCGTGGTCCTCGAGAGCGTCGGCGGCGAGGATACCGGGACCGCCGGCATTGGTCACGACACCAACGCGCGTACCGGAGGGGATCGGCTGGCTCGCCAGAAGGCTGGCCGCGTCAAAGAGTTCCTCGATGGTGTCGACCCTGATCACGCCGGCCTGGGTGAAGAGGGCGCGAACGGCGGTGTCCGAAGAGGCGAGGGCTCCCGTGTGGGAGGAAGCAGCACGGCTCCCGGCTTCGGTGCGGCCCGACTTCACGGCGATGATCGGCTTGGTTCGACTTATCCTTCGGGCTATCCGGCTGAACTTGCGCGGATTGCCAAAGGACTCGACGTAGAGCGTGATCACGTCGGTCTCGGGATCGTCCTCCCAGGCAAGAATGAGGTCGTTGGCCGAGACATCGGCCTTGTTTCCGACCGATACGAACTGAGAAATCCCGATGTTGTTGCGGGTGGCGTAGTCGAGAATCGCGATTCCCAGCGCCCCGGATTGACTCGACATGGCGACATTCCCGGCGGGCGGGTACACCGGCCCAAACGTCCCGTTGAGACGCACGGACGAGACCGTGTTGAGCAACCCCATGCAATTGGGACCGATCATCCTCATCCCCGAGGATCGGACGATCTCCAGCAACTGCCGCTCCCGCTCCTCACCGTCGCCACCTACTTCGGAGAAGCCGGCGGAGATCACGACGATGCCGCGAACTCCCTTCTCGGCGCACTGACGGGCCACGTCGAGCACAAACCTCCCCGGCACCACGATGTAGGCGAGATCCACTACGTCGGGAACGTCGAGGATCGTTGGGTATGCCTTGACGGAGTGAACGACCTTGGACGTGGGGTTGACCGGGTAGAGAGGGCCGGTGAATCCCTCGCCCATGAGGTTGTTGAACAGCTTTCCTCCGATGGAGTCGCCGTTGTTCGATGCACCGATGACGGCCACCGACCGCGGGAAGAAGAGGGGAAGCAGCGACGCTGCCACAGCCCGTTTCTCGCGCTCGGCTGCAGCAGCAAGGCTGTCCTCGCTCTCCAGGATGGGGAAATCAACAGTGAACACTCCGTCATCAACGGTGCGGGTCAGCTCGTAGCCCGAGTTCCTGAACACACGCATCATCTGCCGGTTCTCGCCCAGCACGTAGGCACGGAAGTGCTCGACCCCGCTCTCGCGGGCGTGCTTGGTGAGCAACTGGAGGATCTGGGTGCCAATCCCGCGACCCTGGTGATCATCCACCACCGCGAATGCGACCTCGGCTGTATCGGCCCCTGGGCTGACCCGGTCGTACCTGCCGACACCGATGGCCTCTCCATCGAGCAGCGCTACGAAGGCCATGCGATCGGCGTAATCGACCTGGGTGAAGTGGGCTATCTCCTCGTCGGTGAGCGTCGCCTTGATACGGAAGAAGCGGAAGTAGCGGGACTCGGGTCCCAGACGTTCGAAGAAGGCCTTGGCCTGTGAGGCGTCGTTGGGCTTGATTGGCCGAATTCGGGCGACACCCCCATCGCGGAGAACAACGTCGAGCTCGTATTCGTATGGATAGTCGGCCATTGCGCCTTTCTACACGGCATGTCCGGATTAGCGAAGGTCGAATCTTGGCGAACCGATTCCACGGTTACACTTCAGGTCGCGGGGAAGTCTTCAGGTGACAGGTCATTCTTGTCGCTGGAGGGGAAACGGTTTCTCCGTCCAACGTGGGACCCGGGCCCGGTTCCTCTCCCCTCCCCCACCCACCGGCCCGGGTCCTGCGACCCAGCGCCCTGGCCACCAGTCGAAACGGAAACCCGCAGCAGTGGCTGCGGGTTTCTTCTCTCTGCTCGGTATCTTTGCGGTGCCCGGGGTGGGTTTCGAACCCACACGAGCCCATCAGGGCTCAAGGGGGTTTAAGCCCCTCGCGTCTACCGTTTCGCCACCCGGGCCAGATATCAGGCTAAAGCCAGTAACTCGGTTGCGACGCCGTCGAGAGTGTCATTCTCCGATATCAGCACGGCATCGACCCCAAGAGCCTCCATCACGCCAACAGCGATCACCGCTCCCGAGAGCATCACGGGCGCCCGCTTCGGGTCGAGGCTCGGGATGTTCGCAGTCTCGGCGAGAGTCATGACGGCCAACTCTTCACTCATCTCAACCAGGTCTACCCTGGCAAGGCTGTACCCATGCACTCGCTCGCTGGCGTACTCATCCAGATCTTGGGCCATCGCCGCCAGCGAGGTCCAGGTTCCGGCCACTCCCACAACGAGAGGCACATCTCCGAAGGCGACGCCGCCGAACAACTCAGCGACAATCTCGGCTGCGGCTTTCATCTGTCCTCCGGTCGCCGGACGGTCCCGGAGTGCCTTTTCGGTTAGACGCACGGTCCCGATGTCGACGGAAGTCTCCGCCATGGCGGAAACGAACTCGGTGCTCCCTCCACCGATGTCCGAGACGACCGCTTCCACCGCCGAGTCGAGACGGGCGGTGGCACCATCGAAGGCGAGCCGTGCTTCGGCCGCCCCGCTGATGAGCGTTGGCCTGACGCCGAGGGCTGACTCGGCCCTGTCGAAGAATTCCTCCCTATTCGCAGCGTCCCTCGACGCCGAGGTTGCGATCGCCCGCCGCCGGGCAACCCCTGAAGAATCCATCAGCTCTCCGAATCGTTGGAGGGCGTCGACTGTTCGCTGCATGGCCGTTTCGTCGAGACGCCCGCTGGCGTCTACACCTTGGCCCAGGCCAGTCACCTCGACCCAGCGCCCATATTCACGGGATTCTTCAGCGATCAACAGGCGCATCGAGTTGGTACCGATGTCCACGGCGCCGACTTTCAAGGTCGGTTCACCCATGCCGGATTCATCTCCTCCCCAATCACGCAAGGCTCCGAGCAGTCGAGCGGCTCGATCCACTCCTGGACCAGCCCGCCCACCGGGTTCTTCCCTCCGGATCGGGAATGGGCGTAATGGGCATGAAGACACTTGACGCCGGTCCGGGCCCCGCCGACTCCTCCTGAAGGGGCCGGGCTCGCCCCCGACGGCAGAAGGGCGTTCCGCTCCTCTTCATAGGACCTGTGTGCCTCCTCCAAACCAGCTCCGAACCCGGAGTCGGCGTCGGCCTTGGCCTCCATCCTCTTCACGCCGCCGGTGCCTTCGAGACGGCCGATGCGTGTCACGGCCAGCGGACATGTCAGCCAATAGAGCGTTGGGAACGGTGTGCCATCCACGAGTAGCGGGGGCACCCTGACAACCACGGGCAGGTCGAGATGACAGCGTGAGATAACCTCGGACTCGGCGCGCAGAGGACGCCCGATCTGGGCTTCGATGACCACACGGTCATCAGCGGGTGTCAATCTAGGTCGGCGCCGGTGAGAAAAGCCCAGACCATGTCTACCCAGGTCTGTTCCTCTGGCAACACCAGGTCGTCCGTTTGAGGCAGCGGGGCAGCCTCGGAAACGGGTGGGTCGAGAACGATGTATGCGGTCTCGCCCGGACGGACATACCCGAGCTTCTCCCGTGCGAGCTTCTCGACCTCGGCATCCGTGCTCAAGGCTTCGACATCGGCTTGAAGCAGAGTGTTCTCCGACTCGAGCGCATCGAGCTGTGCCCGCGCCGAGTTGACCTGACGCTGCGAGTCGAGGATCTGCCGATAGGGAACCACCTGGGTGAGAAAGGCGGCCCCGAGCACGACAAAGAGCAGGGTGGCCATCGCCGTCCCCGGTCGACGCAGTGCCGTCATCGACCTCTCCGGAAGGTGTCCCAACCCGCATATCGGGCCTCGGACCCCATTGCTTCCTCGATCCGAAGGAGCTGGTTGTACTTGGCTGTGCGCTCGCCTCTTGCAGGCGCGCCTGTCTTGATCTGGCCGGCGTTGGTGGCGACCGCGAGATGAGCGATGAACGTGTCTTCGGTCTCCCCGCTGCGATGGCTGACCATGCGACCGAAACCGGCGCGTTCGGCCAGTTCCATGGTGTGAAGTGTTTCCGAGACCGACCCGATCTGATTGACCTTGATGAGAATGGCATTTGCAGATTTCTCGGCGATGCCACGTCGCAGGATGTCCTCGTTGGTGACGAAAAGATCGTCTCCGACCAACTGCACTCGTTCGCCGAGACGAGAAGTCTGAGCCTGCCATCCATCCCAATCGTCTTCGGACAATCCGTCTTCGACCGAAACCAACGGGTACCGATCGACCAGTCCGGCGAGGTAGTCAATCATCTCTTCCGAGCTCAACTCACGACCCTCGAGGCCATAGTGCCCCTCGCGGTAGATCTCGGTTGCCGCAACGTCGAGGGCCAAGGCGATCTCTTCGCCCGGCTTGTATCCGGCTGCGTCGATCGCCTCCATCAGCAGATCGAGCGCCGCGTCGTTGGTGGCCAGGTCGGGGGCAAAACCGCCCTCGTCACCGACGTTGGTCGTCAACCCGCGCCCGGCGATGATGCGCTTCAGCGAGTGATAGACCTCGACGCCCGCCCTCAGTGCCTCGCTGTAGGAGGGGAGGCCGGCGGGAACGAGCATGAATTCTTGGATGTCGACCGAGTTGGCGGCATGGGCGCCACCGTTGAGAACGTTCAAGCAGGGAACGGGGAGGACTCGGGCAGATGGCCCACCCAGATAGCGGAACAGGGGCAGTCCGACGCTCGCTGCCGCGGCCCGCGCCGTGGCCAGGGAGACTGCGAGGATCGCGTTGGCGCCAAACGAGGCCTTGTTGGGCGTGCCGTCGAGATCGGCCATCGTGAGGTCGATCTCCTCCTGGCGGGTTGCATCGCGTCCATTGAGAGCGGATGCGATCGTGCCGTTCACATGGCCAACGGCCTCGCTGACACCTTTGCCGACCCAGCTATCGCCGCCGTCCCGTAGCTCCGCGGCTTCGAGGCTCCCGGTTGATGCTCCGGAGGGCACGATCGCCCGTCCAAAGCCTCCCTTGGTGAATACTTCGGCCTCGACGGTTGGGTTGCCCCTGGAGTCGAGTACCTGGCGTGCGTGAATTCGCTCGATCGTGGTGTTGCTCATCAGATTCCGGTCGTCGGCTTGGTGCTCCTGGCGGCGCCAAGCTACCACCGCCCGGACTCAACCTTTGGCTTGCTCCCAGCGACGGTTCAACTCGTCCAGACCGAGATCGGCCAGAGGGCCGCCCTGTTCCATCTTCCTGAACCTCGTCTCGAAGCGCCCGGTTGCCCCGCGCAGCGCCAATTCGACGTCAACACCCAGGTGACGGGCCAGGTTCACCACGGAGAACACGAGGTCGCCGAGTTCCGCCTCGACATCGCCGTCCTCAGCCATCTCCACCGTCAGTTCGTCGAGCTCTTCCTGAACCTTGGGCAACACCTGGCCGGCCGTTTCCCAGTCGAATCCGACCTTCGCAGCCCGATTCTGGATTTTGGCGCTGCGGTGAAGCCCGGGCATGCCGGATGGGACGCCATCGAGAGCCGACTCCGGCTCATCCTGACGCTCCTCGGCCTTGATTCGATCCCAATTCGCCTTGACCTCCTCGGGGGTCCCTGCGGAGACATCACCGAACACGTGGGGATGACGACGAACGAGTTTCCGACGCATCGTCTCGGCGACGGAGTCGATATCGAAGAAGCCAGGGCCGCGGGCGATCGTCTCGTGAAAGAGCACCTGGAGGAGGACGTCGCCCAACTCATCCTCGACTTCGGCGTAGCCCACCCAGTCCTCGGTGCCCTCATCCAGTTGTTGGAGAGCGTCGACCAGCTCGTAGGTTTCCTCGACGAGATTCTTCACCAGGGTCTTGTGGGTTTGCTCGCGATCCCAGGGGCATTCAGTCCGCAAAGTTCGCATCGTGCGCACCGCGCCGATCAGCCCGCCGGGCTCGGCGTCGATGAAGAGAGAAGTTCGATACCCGGCGAGCGACGAATCCACTTCATCGATGTCGACATCGGCAACGGTGGCGTCGGGCGATCCGACATTGGCCAGGACGGTCACGGTGGCGCCGTCCGCCAGGACACGCCCGATCGAAGCGGCCACGTCCGCCAGGATCTCCGGCCGGTCGAGATGGGCCACGATCGTGGGCTTGTCGAGAATCAGTGGATCGGGCAGGTCATGTCCGTTGAGAATCTGGAGCCCGCGGTCGAGCGGGTCGTACCCGACCTCGGCGAGAATGGCGTCGACGAACGACTCCGCCGGGATCAGTTCGGTCTCGGGAGAGAGTTCGACGATCTTTCGGACCGCAAACTCCCCGACCATGGGACTGCCGGGCACGACGTACACCACGTGTCCCGAGTGGGACTTCTGGATAACCCGCTCTGCGATCGCCGTGTAGACCTCGTCGAACGAGTCCGTCGAGTCGTAGAGGTCATCGCAGAAGATCACCTCTCGCTTCGAGGCGAGCTGTTGGGCGGCTGGGTGGTGCTCCGTCCTTGCCACGACGGAAAGGGACGGATCGAGAAGGATTGTCAGCACCGGCCCGGGCACCCGATCGAGATCGCCGGGACCGAGGCCGGTGATGGTGATCATCCGGTCGGCGGGATCACCTGAGGCTCGCCATCCGTCTGCCAGGTTCCGTACTCCTCGTCGACGGTCACTTCGGCCTCGCTGGCCTGGGCGAGGAGCCACACATTGAATTCCTGGCTCGCTGCGTTTCCTGTGAGGCTGTCGATGACTTCCTGGGAGGTCGGCAACTCTTCTTCGGTGGGTTCGGTCCGATCTGTCACCAAGATGATGTGGAATCCGAACGTGGTCTCCACGATCTCGTCGTAGATCTCATTGATCGGGGCGACGAGGGAGGCTTCGCTGAACTCGGGGACGTACTGGCCGGCGGATCCACAGGGAAGGACGCCACCGTTCGCACCGCTTCCAGGGTCGTTGGACAGCTCGGTAGCAAGGTCGCCGAAGTCCTCACCAGCGTCGATGCGGCCAACGGCGTCCTCTGCTTCGGGGAGGGTGTCGACCAGGATGTGAGAGACACACACCTGGGTAAGGGCTGCTGTGGCGGTCTCCATCTCTGTAGCGACCTCTTCGGGTGTCGGCGCCGGGACGCCGGCGGAAATCTCGTCACGCACGCCGAGGTCGAGGAGACCCTGGTGTGCGACGTTGATGAGGAACTCCTCGGTCACCCCGCGACTGGAGAGGAACTCTTCTCTCGACTCACCGGTGTTGACCGTGTCATAGATGCGGTCTGCTTCGGCCAGGATCTCAGCCTCGGAAGCGGTGACGCCGTAGTCCTCCTCGGCGGCCGCCTCGTTGATCGTCCAGCGGATCTTGAAGGAGAGGAACTGGGCGAACAACTCTTTCGAGACGATGTCCTCGCCGGGGTCCGTCAACTCTTCGATTTCACCAACAGTGATGTCGGTTCCGTCGACAGTGGCGGCAACTGCACCTGAGGCGCCGCCGCATGCGGCCAACACGAGCGCGGCCAGAACAAAGATTGGAAGAAGTCTCTTCACTGAAGGGGTCCTTATGAGGGGAAAGAAGTAGGCCAGATGGTAGGTAGGTGTCGATCGTAAGGCGAAGAGCCAAACAAAGCGCTAGGGAAACATCACCTGGAGAAACTCGATCAGATTGGGAACCAGTGGCTCGGAGGCGGGAATGAAGACAGACCCCTCTCCCGCCTTGAGGACCGAGCGCGGCTGAAGTCGCTTGAGTCTCACCTCTTGCGACGGCTTCAGGTCCACGGGTGACATCTTGATCTCGTGTCTCAGCTTCACAACCTCGTTGAGACCGACGCGGATCGCCTCAGCTCGCAGACGGGCAAGTCTCAAGAGAGCCTGCGCAGTCTCGGGAAGAGGGCCGAACCGATCCTCCCATTCGATGATCACATCGTCGATCTCGTCATTGGTCGTGGCCGCTGCGAGCCTCCGATAAGACTCCAGGCGCGGCTCCTGGTCTGTGATGTATGACGAAGGGAGGTGGGCGTCGACCGGCAGGTCGATACGTATCTCCACGGGGGCGGTGTCCTCGGCCGGCTTTCCCTCCATCTCGAGCACCGCTTCGGCGACCAACTCGGCGTAGAGGTCGAACCCGACGGCGGCAATGTGGCCGGTCTGCACTTCGCCCAAGATCGAGCCGGCGCCCCGGATCTCCAGATCGCGCAACGCAAGTTGGAAGCCCGAGCCGAGATCGGTCGCTTCGCCTATGGCCTCGAGTCTTCGATGCGCATCCTCGGTAATCGACAGATCGGCGGGATGGAAGAGGTATGCGTAGGCCCGCTGACTCGACCGACCAACGCGACCCCGAAGCTGATAGAGCTGAGCCAGTCCCAACAGATCGGCTCTCTCGACGATCAGCGTGTTCACCTTGGGCAAATCGAGGCCGGACTCGATAATGGTGGTCGCCACGAGAACGTCGTATTCGCCGTTCCAGAAGTCGATCATCACCTGCTCGAGCTGACCCTCGGACATCTGCCCGTGGGCGACCACATAACTTGCGTCGGGCACGAGCTCGCGAAGCCGAGCGACGGCCCGGTCGATCGAGCGAACCCTGTTGTGGACGTAGAAAACCTGGCCTTCGCGGAGCATCTCGCGGCGAATCGCAGCGGATACGGCCTGCTCGTCGAACGGGCCGACGTAGGTGAGAATCGGATGGCGATCTTCAGGGGCGGTCCTGATGTGTGAAACGTCGCGGATTCCCGTCAGTGCCATCTCCAGAGTTCGCGGAATCGGTGTGGCCGTCAGCGTGAGGACGTCGACACCGATCCGGAGCCGCTTCATCGCATCCTTCGCCGAGACGCCGAAGCGCTGTTCCTCGTCGATTACGAGGAGGCCGAGGTTGCGGAAGGTGATGTCCTCGGAGAGCAGGCGATGGGTGCCGATAACCAGGTCGACCTGGCCGGTGGCGATCCCTTCCACAACCTTCTTCTGCTGCTTCGTCGTGAGGAATCGGGACAGCACCTCGACCCTCACCGGATACGGCGCGAAGCGCTCGGAAAACGTCTGGTGGTGTTGCTGCGCCAGAAGCGTCGTCGGGCAGAGCACTGCTACCTGGCGTCCGTCCTGGACGGCTTTGAAGGCAGCCCTGATGGCCACTTCGGTCTTGCCGAACCCGACGTCGCCGAACACCAAACGGTCCATCGGCTTGTCGTCCTCCATGTCGACCTTGACGGCCGAGATGGCGGTGAGCTGGTCACCGGTCTCCTCGAAGGGGAACGCTGCCTCGAGCTCACCCTGCCAGGGCGTGTCGGCCTGATATGAGTGACCGGTGGCAAGAGCGCGCTGACGATGGAGTTCGACCACCTGTGCCGCTACCGCCGCCACCGCCTTGCGGACTCTCGACTTCTGCTCCGACCAGTCGCGGCCTCCCATCCGCGAGACCCTCGGAGCTTCGCCACCGGTGTATCGCGTGACCGCGGCGAGCTGGTCGATGGGGACGTAGAGCCTGTCCTCCCCGGCATACGCGACAATCAGGTAGTCACGCTCGATCCCGATCATCGTCCTTGACACGAGCCCTTCGAAGCGGCCGATCCCATGCTGGTGATGAACCACGTAGTCGCCTTCGGTGAGGTCCCTGTACTGCTGCGGCGGGGCCGGCCGGGCACGTCCCGGTCGGCGATGGGCGCGGCGCCTGCCGGCAATCTCTCGCTCTCCCAAGACCGCGGCCCCATGATCGGGGGCGACGAAACCCTTGTGGATGCCAACCGGAATCACGGCAGATCTCGGAGTCGCCAACGACTCGAGCCGGTCTATGGCGAGTCCCTGTTCGGCGAGCAGTCGAGACACCCTGTCGGCCGCAGCCTCCCCGTCCATTGCCACGACCGTCGCCAGCCCATTGCCAAGGAGACGGTTGAGGCCCGACGCCACCGCCTCGGGGTCGCCGGGAGCGGCGTCGAGCGTGGTGATGTTGAGAGTCTCATCGGCCGGGCCCGTGGGAGCAGACGGCATCTGGAGGTGAGGTCGGGACCCGATCGCCTCAGTTAGATCAAGGAAAAGGGCCGGGTGGTCACCGGCTTCGGGGGCTGCCTCCCCCCAGGTCGGAGCGAGGGCAGCGGCCAGTTCGGACTCCTCTTTGATCAGGTCACGGTTGCGACCGGCCGCCCGGCTCGGGTCGATGACCACGAGGTGGCCGTTCTCTGGAAGAAGGTCGATGAGCGACTTCTCCGATGCGATCCATGGGAGCCACGACTCGATACCCGGGAACAACTGACCCTCGGCAATACGGTCCCAGGTCGACGCTGCCCAGGGCTCGGTGGTCACGAGGTTCGAGGCTGCCTCCCGCGCCCCTTCGTCGGGTCGCACTTCACGGGCGGGGTAGGCGACGAGCGCCTCGACCGGGGCAAGTGATCGCTGGGAGGCCACTGCGAACTCACGGATCTCTTCGATCTGATCACCCCAGAAGTCGAGACGAACCGGATGAAACGCCTGTGCGGGAAACACGTCGACGATCCCGCCTCGCACTGCGAACTCCCCACGCGATTCGACCCGATCAGTCCGGTGATACCCGAGTTCGGCGAAGTGGCGAACCAGCGAATCGAGGTCGACCTCATCGCCGACCCTCAACTCGACCGGGGACGGATCCGAGTCGGATAGGCGCTGAATCGCCCCCCGCACGCTGGCAACGACGATCACCGGAACGGAGGCGGCAAGCCGGTGCAACGCCTCGGCCCGCATGGCCATCGTGGCCATGTTTGGTGACACGTGCTCAAAGGGCAAAGTCTCCCAAGCCGGGGCAAACGTGACCTCGGGGGTGAAAAGCCGGAGGTCGTCAACCAGTTCCTCGGCGTCACCTTCTCCGGGCATCACCACCAGGAGGGTTTGTTGGAGGCTCTCGAAGAGACCGGCCAGGGCGAATGCCCGACCGCCGGGCGCGACTGCCCACACCGAATCGAGATCCGGCAAGGGCGCGGAGCGCCATCCGGCGAGAAGAGGGGAAAGAGGTGCGGTCATGCGGACCGGCGATGGTACCGGGGGCTACGTGGCTGAGATCTGCGTGCGGAATCAGCGCCTTCCGACGCCAGACGCGTTCCGCTCAGGGCTGGCCTGGCTGGTTCACATCCGGTGCCTCCCGGTGTCGATTGAGGAAGTCATCCACGGCCCGTTGTGCCTCCGCTTTGATCTCCCGGTACCAGAACCCTTCATCCCATGGGTCATCCATCGACGCGTCGAAGAGGTCGTCCTCGTAGCTCGTGTGCCGGTGCCGGATCACTGCCCGCGCCGCCAGCGACGCGCGTTCCTGCAGAGAAAGCGTCCGGGTGCGTCCAACCCGTCCACTTCCAACCTCCGCAGCCCGGGTCGCTGCCTCCCCGGCAATCTCATCTGCCAGGTCGACGTGTTCCGGAGCAAACGCCAGGAAGCGGCGGATAGCTTCTTCTAGCTCGTCCCGGTATGCGGCCTCTTGTTTCGCTCGACTCCGGGCGCTGTGTTCCCTGTGTTTCGAGCGCTGCTCCTCGGTGGCGGCCGCCTCGGCCTCGGCAGCCTCGATCGTCTCTTTCGGTGCCCACAACCCGAGCCGGCGACGATGCGGCCGATTGCGGCCACGGGGACGCCACGCCACCCAAAACCTCCCCGCCGCCTTCACCCGTCGCGTTACGAACGCATCACCCGACGGCAAGAACTCCCAATCGTCGGGGATCTCGATCTCGCCATGATCGGGGTTCCACGGACCCTTCCGCGTCATGTACACGTCGAACTGCAGTTTGGTTAGATCGGTCTCTTCCACACCCCAACTCTCGCGCAAAATGACGTGCCGCGCTGGTCCCCGCACAGGTACTGCCAATCACGCATATTGCCGGTTGTTATGGGCGTTCGACTTCTGCGTGTTAGGGGTCTTTCGCTGAGAGGGTCTACCCGTACAATTCAGGTATACGCCGGGTCTCCACACCGTTCATCGCGATGGCGATGGCGCTGGTCGTATCCGCTTGTTCGGTAAGCCCTTTCTTCACGTCGGCGAATGTCATCGCTGTCGAGTTCGGCGAGCGAGAAGAGCACCATTTCTTATTGATCCTCAACGAGTGTTCGCGGGAAGTTGTGGCTTCCGTTGAGGAGACGCCGGCCCGAGTTGTGGTGACCGTTCGGCATCGGGCAAAGGCCGGTGACTGCGGATCGACAGCGGAGATCATCCTTGAAGACCCTCTCGGCGACAGAGAGTTGATTGACGCTCACGACGGGCATCCCATCCTCTTCCCTACGTGGACTCCAGAAGACATTCCCGAAGACTGATTGAGCTTCCGGGCCGTACATAACGAATCAGGACTTGTGCGTGCCTGATCTGGCGATTTCGGATTCGCCGTACCCGAATCTCATGCATTGCGGGAGACGTTCCATAAAGGCCCTTTGCCTCTTGTCGTATCCCTCATGATCCGGTTCGATCGAATTGAACGACCCTCGGCAAGAGGAGAAGTCCGTTGTGGATCTGGTTACTGCTGGCTTGGTGGTTTGCGCTGCGGCGATTCTGCTTCTCATCGTTTCTGCGACCCGAAAATCTCACTGATTTTTCGAGTAGCGCTGGAGCGCCGCTCAGGCACTTATATCTGTCCTGATCAATGACCTTTGCCCCTTCTTGGGGGTCTTAGCGTGTAGTGCCTGGGCGGCGGCGACGACGCCCCTATACCCCTTCGATTCCGACTTTTCGCATCAGCCGTTCCTCCCGCTTGCGGGACACTGCAACTGTCAGTGGAGAGAAGGATGATTTCGGGAAAGCGGGGCGGCGGCGGCTGCCGCTAGGTAGGTCGGAACAGGTTGCGGAGGTGAGGGTCGAGTGGTGGCTTGGACTCTGGATAAGGCGTCCAGTCGGGTTTGCGGAACTGGAAACCACCTTCGGCGTCTGTGGTGATGTGCCAGCCGTTTTCGTGAACAAACCGGTGGTGAAACCCGCAGAGAAGGATCAGATTGTCCAGGTCGGTGGTCCCACCCATGCTCCAGTGGATGATGTGGTGGACATGGAGCCAGTTGGTGTTGCCACACCCGGCGAATCGACACTGATGGCCATCACGGTGATAGACCAGTCGCCGTAGCCAGCCCTGAACCGTCCTCGAGTTACGTCCGACACCGATGACAACACTGCCGTCGGTGATCACGGTTTCTAAGACACAGTCACAAGAGAGCCGCCTGGCGGTGTCGTTGGGAACCAGATTGCCACTGGAAAATCCACTGACCCCTTCAGTTTCAGTGGTCAACGCATCAAGTTCGGTGAACATGGTCACCTGAGGAGGAGCCGACTCGTCACCGGTGGTGGCACAAACTTCGACCAGTCCATCAGCCAACCGTTGCGTATAAGGGTCGAACATGCCAGTTTCAGGATTGGGACCGTACCGGTCGGCTCTCCCCCGGATCGCCGTTTCCACAATCTCGAGTTCAGCGTTGGGCAGATGAGCAGTCAACCGACCCCCAGCATCATCCAACTGCCGTTGAATCCACAATGCCCGCAACCGGTAAGCCTCGGCTTCATCATCCCGAGAAGGCGGATTCGACCTTCGGGCCAAACGATCCAACTGGGCGTTGTTCAAACCCAACGCCTCGCCAATCAACTCCTCCTCAGTGTCCGGAGTGGCAATACGAGAAAGCGCATCAACCTGATCAAGACTCAAATCACCAGCCGAGAACCGTTCACAGAGAACAGGAAGATCCGCCAGACGCTTCGCCACCCGAACCAACAGACCAGCAGACTCGGCACGGACCCTGAGCCGAACCGACACCCACTCCACCAGAGTTCTCGCACCGTCACGCATCCACACCTGAGAAACATCAGCAGCCCGAATCAGGTCACAGATCTCAGCAGCCGACGCAGCATGAAGACCGCCGAAATGATCGAAACCCCGGTCGATCTCATCCGCATTTGCATGAGACCAATCCATAACATCGAACATACGTTCCCCCACCGACAGAAACAAGAGAGTTGAAGCGAAATCCCAAAGAAAACCTGAGAAATCTCAGACCAGCCTCAGTCGAGGAGGCCCTCATCCCTGAACCAAGCGACCGTCCGTGCGATCGTCTCGGTGACCGGCGTGTACTCGAGGCCCAACTCGTTGACTGCGCGGCTTCCGTCGTAGTTGTGGTCATGGGTCATGACCCGTACCGCCTCCCTGCATATGGGGGCTTGCCTCCCGAGCGCCTTGTACAGAATCTCCGGGAACCAGGACACTCCTGCCAGCAGCTTGGGATTGAGATAGCGGACCTTGATCTCGCTGCCCACGGCCTCGCCGAGCAGGCGAACCGCTTCTCGAATCGTCAGGGCCACACCTGAAAGCAGGTAGCGCTCCCCGGTTTGACCCTCGGTGGCCGCGAGTAGATGACCGCGAGCGCAGTCATCAATGTCAACCATCGAGATCGTCGCGTCGATGGCAAACGGAAGCGCTCCCCGGGCGGCAGCCAGAAACAGCTTGCCGGTTCCGGTGGCACGCCCCGGCCCCTGAACCGAAGACGGGTTGACTGCCACAACATCGAGACCACGGGCCTCGGAGATGAGCAGCTCGGCTTCGGTCTTTGTCTCCTCGTACTTGGAGAGGAAGAAGCCGCGATGAGCACTGCTCTCCCGACCGACCTCCCCATGGCCCTCGCCAATGGTCACGGCCGAGGAGGTGTGGACGAGGCGGGCCACACCGGCGTCGCGGCATGAGTCCATGACTACCCGAGTGCCCTCGACATTCACCCGCCACATCTGGTTGGGGTCCGCGCTGCACATCTCGTTTACCCCGGCGACATGGAACACAACCTCACAGCCGTCGACGAGCTCCCGCACCGCTCGCGGCGACAGGACATCTCCGGGAACCGGGGTTGCGCCGAGGGATGTGACCGCGGCTCCGGATCTCGGCAACCGCGCCAGGGCCTTCACTTCGTGGCCGGCCTCGACGAGATGACGCAGGACGGCGCCGCCCACCACGCCCGACCCTCCGGTCAGGGCGACTCTCACGTCTTGGCTTCTGCGGGCTCTTCTCTAACGGTTTGCCAGAAGGCGGCCAGGTAGCCCCACGCAGAACCCACGGTTGCGACGACGGCCACCAGCATCGCCCACTGATCCAGGTACCAGGGACCCCACGGCTCGGATAAACGAACGAAGGCGAGGAAGAGTGCACCGAATTGCGCCACGGCCTTGATCTTTCCCCAGGTAGACGGCTTGACGAGGCCTCCCCGAATAGCGACAACGCCGCGAAGCGCCATCACGGCGAATTCCCGGAAGATGATGATCGCCGCCGGCCAGATCGATACGAGGTCAACCGAAACGAGGGCCAGCAGGGTCCCGGTCACGAGGATCTTGTCCGCGGTGGTATCGAGGAAGGCGCCGAGAACAGTTCCCCCGTGGGTCCGGCGGGCGATGAACCCGTCAAGGAAGTCGGTGAATGCGGCAAGAGCGAACAGCGCGGCGGCCCACGCCAGGTGATTGTCGAGCTGCTCCGCACGCGTCAAGGCCATGATGGGAAGAACCATGGCGATGCGAAACAACGCGAGCGCGTCTGGTGCGCTGATACCGACTCCTCGACTAAGGCCAGCCGATCATAAACCGGGCCGGGCAACCAGGGGTCACACCCAGTCGAAGGACCTCTCGACCGCTTGTAGCCACCGGGCATGGAGACGCTCGGCGTCGGCGACGTCCATGGACGGGCTCCAGCGGTGCTCCTCTTCCCAGAGATCCCGGATCTGGTTGAGATCGGACCAGTAGCCGACGGCGAGACCAGCTGCGTAGGCGGCTCCGAGAGCTGTCGTCTCCGCAACCCTCGGAAGCACAACATCCACGCCGAGGATGTCTGCCTGGAACTGCATGAGGAGTGCGTTGTTGGTCATACCGCCGTCGACTCTCAGCTCGGAGAGCTCGACCCCCGAATCCTCGGTCATGGCATTGAGGACGTCTTTGGTCTGGAACGCTGTCGACTCGAGGGCCGCCCGGGCAAGATGGCCCTTGTTGGCGAACCGTGTGAGCCCGGTCACAACTCCCCTAGCGTCGGGCCTCCAATGGGGAGCAAACAGGCCGGAAAACGCGGGGACGAAATAGACATCCCCGTTGTCCGCCACCGATGCCGCAAGCTCCTCGACCTCCGAAGCGTCGGAGATCAGGCCGAGATTGTCTCTCAGCCACTGCACGAGCGACCCGGTCACGGCGATGGAGCCCTCGAGCGCATAGGCGGTCTCGCCACCCTCGATCTGGTAGCCAACCGTGCTGAGAAGCCCGGACTCGGAGACCAGGGGACTCGACCCGGTGTTCATCAGCATGAAGTTGCCGGTGCCGTAGGTGTTCTTCGCCTCACCGGGGGCAAAGCAGGCTTGGCCGAAGAGCGCGGCATGCTGGTCACCGAGAATCGCAGTCAGCGGGACCCCTTGGAGAACGCCGGTGCACGTGGCGATATGACCCGACGACGGCACGATCTGGGGGAGCATGTGCCCGGGAATGCCGAGTTCCATCGTGAGATCCGAATCCCAGGCCAGGGTCACCAGATCCATCAGCATGGTCCGAGATGCGTTGGTGACATCGGTGACGTGGACCCCACCCGTCAGGTTCCATGCAATCCAGGTGTCGATGGTGCCGAAGGCCAACTCACCTCGCGCGGCGCGTTCGTGTAGATCGTGTTCGTCGAGCAGCCATCTCGCCTTTGGGCCGGCGAAGTACGTGGCAAGGGGCAGCCCGGTTCGCGACCGGAAGCGATCGGGGCCCTCATCGCCGGCGAGGTCGACGCACAAATCTGCGGTTCGGGTGTCCTGCCACACAATCGCGTCGGCCACCGGCTCGCCCGTCGCCCTATCCCATATCACTGTCGTTTCACGCTGGTTGGTGATGCCGACAGCGGCCAGGTCGGATGCGACGAGACCGGCCTTGGTCAGTGCCCCCTCGATAACAGCTTGGGTCTTCGACCAGATCTCGACAGGGTCGTGCTCGACCCAGCCTGGCTCAGGGAAACTCTGTCGATGCTCGCTTTGATCGATGGCAACCACGGACCCGGTCCGATCAAAGATCATGAATCGGGTAGAAGTGGTCCCCTGATCGAGAGCGCCGACGTACCTACTCATCGCGTCCCCTGCGGGCGGCCATCTCCTGCGCCCTTTCCTCATCGACTAGCCATGCGTCGACAACGTCCGCTGCGTCCACGACCATCAGATCGACCTCGGGTCGTTCGGACTTGGTGAAAGGACGGAGGACGTAGTCGGCAGGATCCATCGAACCCGGGGGTCTACCGACACCCACCTTCAGTCTCGAGAACTCTTTGGTCCCCAGAGCGGTTTCCAGCGACCGGATGCCGTTGTGACCACCACTTCCCCCGGCTACCTGGACTCTCAGGCGTCCGAAGGGGAGGTCGATGTCATCGTGGATGACCAGCAGATTCTCGGGCATCACCTTGTGATAGTCGAGAGCGGAACGGACGGGCCCGCCGGACTCGTTCATGAACGTGTTCGGTACGAAGAAAAGAGCCCGCTCGTCGCCGGTGCCCCTCTGAGTCATCTGACCGCGCAGCCGGCTTGGCGCACGCCCTAGCTCGTCGCCCGACCGGGTCAGGCAGCGTTCGACCACCTCGAAACCGACGTTGTGCCTGGTACCTGCATAGTCGGCCCCGGGATTGCGGAGGCCGACCACTGCGTGCACCGGGCTACTCGCTCGCTTCGGCCTCTTCGTCGCCCTCGGCTTCAGCAGCCTCTTCACCCTCACCCAATTCCTCGAGCCTGGCACGCTCCTCTTCGGAAAGCGCCTCGAGTTCCTCTTCGGAAAGCTCTGCGAACTCCTCGGCCGTAAGCGCTGCTTCTACTTCCTCGACCTCGGCCATGGGCACGGTCACCGACATGACAACCGAAGTGGGATCTTCGAGATACTCGATACCTTCGAGTTCGGGAAGGTCGGCGATGCGGAGCGAACCGCCAATCTCGACATCGGATACGTCGAGTTCGATGGCCGACGGAATCTCTGTCGGGAGCACCTCGATCTGGACCGACGTCCGGCGGGGGCTGAAGACGCCACCCTCCCGGACACCGACGGGAGCGCCCTCGAAACTGATCGTCACTTCCGCGGTGACCTTCTGGCTGAGGTCGACAGTGACAAAGTCGATATGACGGTACTCATTGCGGAAGGGGTGGCGCTCGATGACCCGCGCCATCGTGGTCAGCGTGGCGCCGTCCTCGATCTCGAGACTGATGATGGCGTTCGAACCGGCATCGGTATGAAGCACCGTATAAAGGTCGCGTGCATCGACCGACAGGCTGGTCGGGTCGGTTCCCTTGCCGTACACGACGGCGGGAACCAGTCCCTGACGCCGGACGCGGCGGGACTCACGCGAGCCGGGCGTTCTACCGGCCCGAGCGCGCAGGCTTATTTGAGACATCGAAAGACTCCTAGAAGAAAAGAGGGGTGGGGATCAATTATGGCGTCTACCCGCTACTTCTGCCAGATGAGATCCCGCCCATCCAGCCGATCGTGGCCGATACGTAGCGCTCGGTCATCGACTCGACGTTCCACCCGCCGCCCCGGGGACCGTGGCCAGCACCTTCCAACAGCTCCACATGGGCGTTGGGAAGCGAAGAAATGTGCCTCTCGAACAGGTCCATTTTCGACAATGGATCTCGTGTTCCCTGGAGGAAGAGCATGGGCACGGCGATGTCGGAGAACTGGTCGACCCGCAGCTTCTCCGGCTTTCCTGCGGGATGCAACGGATACGCGTACAGAATCAGCCCGTCCGCCGGATAACCCTCCGCCACGAGGTAGGTGCCCATGCGGCCTCCCATGGACCGGCCGGCCAGGAACATGCGCTCGACGGTCGGGGCAAACGCATCGGCCGCAGCACGATGACACTCGATGAGCCGTTCAGCACGATCGGGGCTCTTCGACCCCCTCTCGGTGTACGGGTAGTTGAAGGTCATCACGGCCAAACCCGCTGCCGCCAGACCGTCACGGAGGGCAACCATCACCGGGTGGTTCTGATCGGTGCCCGCCCCATGGGCAAGGAGAACGCCGGTAGCGGACTCGCCGACCCGGCGCGCCGTCACCTCGCCACCGCTCCACGAAACCTTCAGTTCATTCAGCACTCGGGTAAATGTAGAGGGGCCAGGTACCGTCGGGGCCGATGGAATTGATCATCCACCCCGATCCGCAGGCAACGGCAACCAATGCCGCCCATCGGATAGCCGACCTGATCGAGGGCGCCGAGGACCGTTTCACGCTCGGACTTGCCGGGGGAAGCACACCTGCGGCCACCTATGAGGTCTTGAGGGGCCGCGCCCCAGGTTGGAGCAAGGTGCATGCCTTTCTCTCCGACGAGCGATGGGTCCCCGAAGATCATCAGCGGTCGAACGGACGGATGGCGGCCGATCTTCTCATGGACCACGTGGACGCGGCTTTCTACAGACCCCGATGGGGCAACCTTCTGGAGCCGATGGACTCGGCTGCGCACTATGAGGCAACGGTTCGTTCGATCCACCAGGACCGCCGACCGGACCTGATCCTCCTCGGAATGGGCGATGACGGCCATACGGCCTCCCTATTCCCGGGCACGTCAGCCCTTGAAGAGGAGACCAGGTGGTTCGTGGCGAACCACGTGCCGCAGCATGACGAAGAGAGGATCACAGCGACCTTCCCCATGCTGTGGAGGGCCAAGCTCCTGATTGTCCTCGTGGTCGGGGAGACAAAAGCAAAGGCTCTGGAAGAGTCCTTCAAGGGCACAACGCCGGCCGGACGGCTCGGCGATGGTGACGCAGTGGTCGAATG
Organism: Actinomycetota bacterium; assembly: GCA_034658975.1. Lineage (GTDB taxonomy): Bacteria > Actinomycetota > Acidimicrobiia > Spongiisociales > ZC4RG35 > SZUA-217. Next base: position 14,171 of record JAYEGJ010000159.1, on the reverse strand, counting down.
GCACGTAGACGAAGCCGCAGCCTCGCTGCTCTCATAGCCTTCGCGCTGGTCGCCTCGGCCTGCTCGCCGGATGCGGCGGCGTCGACGAACACGGTTGAACCGACGACAACGAGCACCGCCGCGCCCACGACGACGAGCACGACAACGAGCACGACCACCACCACGACGATCCCGCCGACGACGACCACCACCGTCCCGCCGACGACGACCACCACAGTCGTCGAACTCCCCGACATCGGGGTCGAGATCGGCGTACCGGACGGAGATGGCCCTTTCCCGGCAATCGTGCTGGTTCACGGCGGCAGTTGGGTTGCGGGGGATCCATCGATCATGCGGCCACTGGCCAGTTTCCTCAATGACGAGGGGTTCATGACCATCAACACCCCGTATCAGCTTGCGCTCGAGCAGCCCGGCTTCCCGGATGCCGTCGACGATGTCGCCTGTGCCGTCCGCTACGCGGCAGCCCACCCGGATTCGGATGGCACTGTGACACTGATCGGCCACTCGGCCGGTGCTCATATATCGGCGATCGTCGCCCTCAAGGGTGATGCTTACGCCGAGGATTGTCCCGTCGACGGGTTGGGGGTTCCCGACCGGTTCGTCGGTCTGGCCGGGCCCTATGACATCGACCGCTTGGGGATCGTGATGCTCCCCTTCTTCGGCGCCGGACCGGAGGCGGAGCCCGAAGCCTGGGCCGCCGGGAACCCGCACAATCTGACCGATGAGAACACCGACCTCATCAGCTTGATCATGTATGGCGACCGCGACGTTTTCGTGGACGACTCCTTTGCCGTCTCCTTCCACAACGAGCTGAAGGAGGCAGGTTCGGAGTCTCTCCTGGAATTGGTGGAGGACGCTCGCCACAACGAACTACGTGACCCGGATTGGGTGGGCGACCTGATAGTCACCTGGTTGGAGAGATAGCGGTGAGCCTGCTGCGCTGGATGGGCGTGGCATTTGCCCGATTCGTCGGGTTCGTGATCATGATCCTGGGCGCGTGGATCTTTTTCCTCAATGTCAGCCAGGTCGACTACCAGGCCTGGGTGCTTGTCTGGATTCTCGTGTCGGGACTGGCCGGTGCGCTTGGCGGGCGCTTATCTGCTCAGCTTCGACGGACCGAAACGATTCCGCACTCAGAAGGTGCGGTTCGGTGGCTGGATCGGCATGCTGGCGAGCGCTCTCCTCCCCACCTCTCTGCACTCATGATCCTGCCCATGGTTGCTGTGGTGTCGCCTATGTGGCCCTACCTTCGCATCACATCGGAGTGATGTCGCGCACTGCCATGCGCGGCCCGAACTTCGGTTCGTGACCGAATAGAGCGAGTAGCCGGACAACCCGCCCTCGATGGGGCCTGAAGGGCTCGAGAAGCTCGAGCATCTCCTCGTCGGTGCCGCGATCGCGGCCGGTTAGATGATGAACGACCAGGTGCTTGAGATGGAAGTCCCCCACGGCCACCTGGTCGGGATCGCCATGGGAGACCTCCAGCGTCTTTGCCACACTCCACTTCCCTACGCCGGGAAACGAGCTCAATACTGTCGCCGCGTCACCGGCCGGCTGAGACGCGAGCGAGACGATCGTTTCGTGTGCAGCGGACACACGACGGATGATGTCCGCTCTCTTCTTCTCGAGGTGAAGCTCGTGAAATTGCCAGTAGGGGGCTTCGGCCATCCGCACAGGGTTAGGTGGGAGACGCAGCCAATCGTTGGGACCAGGGGCGGGCTCGGAGAAACTGCGATAGAGACCACGCATCGCCCGACCGGCCTCTTTGCCGGTCACCTTCTGCCCACATATCGCCACGATCAGAGCGTCGAAGACCATGTCTGTTCGCCCATACCGGTATCCCGGATTGCGGCGATGAAGCTCGGAGACAATCTCATGGTCCGGGGAGAACTGCGATGGGTCATCGGTGAGACCGCCGATCGACCCCAGACGCTCGAGAAGCCAGCTAGATCCATCGCCCCATGCCTCGCCCACCAATTCTTTCCGGGTCCTGCTGATTCGGAGGCTTCCCGGCCCATCGGGAGTGCGCGCCGACAACCACCACCCGTCGTCTGCCATCCGCCCGTGCAGCGGAGACAAGGTCCGACGAAGGTCAAGTGGCCCGTCAATGGAGAGTCTGCGAGTTCCCAAGACATCATCCTGGCCTATGGGCGACGTAAACGGGCCACTAGGTTCGGTTGTCTTGTGGAATCCTCGGATCTGGCACAACTGGTAGCTGCTGCCCCCCATCTCTCAGGCGATCGTCTGGCCAACCTGACGTCCCGTTTCGTCAGTGTCCCATCGGTCAACGGTGAGCACCCCGAACGCGACCTGGCATTGCTGATCGACGACGAACTTGGATCCTGCGGATACGAGACGACCCTCATTGGAGCCGAAGCCCGGCCGAGCCTGGCGGTGATCGGAGGTGGCGATGCCAGAGTCTTGCTCAACGGGCATCTCGACACTGTCCCTGTCGACGACGCCGACCAATGGCGCTTTGAGCCGTATGCCGGTGTGGTGGCGGAGGGCGCCGTCCACGGGAGAGGAGCCTGCGACATGAAAGGTGGACTGGCTATCCAAGTTGCCGTCGCACAATGGCTGGCGGCCGAATCTCTTGGCGAGGGGTTGGTACTGCACTTCGCGATGGGCGAGGAGCGGGGGGAGCCCGGCACGGAATCTCTGATTGGAGCCGGGTTCACGGCCCCGATCGGGATCGTGCTCGAACCTACTGAATTGCGCCTTGGTGTCGCTCAGCGAGGCCTGATGACAATACGGATCACCCTCCACGGCCGGGCCGGCCACGCGTCACGGCCCGACCTGACCGACAACCCAATCGAAAGACTCCCGGCCGTCCTCGGCGCGATCGAGCGACTCCAGCGCAACCCGACTTCACGTCACGCCCTACTCGGAGCACCCAATTGGACCGCGACCGTGATCCACTCCGGAGTCATCCCGAGCATGGTGCCGGGCCAGTGCCAGGTCTTGGTCGACCGACGGATGATCCCTGGCGAGACTGTCCACTCGGTGTTGGAATCGATGTCTCGTGCCCTGATGAAAACGCTCCCAGACGACGACTTCACACTGGCCGTGGCCGATGAAGAAGGCGTCTACGAACCGGCCGAGATCCCGTCGGACTGCGCCGCGGTGAAATTCATGTCTCAGTCCTTGCAGATGTTCGGGGATGACGTAGATCTGTTCGGAACGCCGTACTCGAGCGATGTACGGCATCTGATCAACTCGGCGGGCATTGAGGCAGTGACATTCGGTCCGGGACGTTTCTCCGAGATGCATGCCCGCGACGAGTTCATCAACGTCGATGACCTGGTCAGAGGGGCTCGATCGGTGGCCGCCTTTTCGGCCCTGGCGTTGACCGCATCAACCTGAGCCCACCGGCATAGGCGGAGCGTGACCGTTGTTGGAATACCCATGGCAAATGTGATCACCGTCGGCGACGGGCCCGGCGGCCTGTCCGCCGCACTCTTCCTATCAAAGAACGGCCACAACGTGAAGGTCTTCGGGACCGACAAGACGGCCATGAACTACGCCTACCTCCACAACTACCTCGGGCTCCCCGACGTCTCCGGGACCGAGTTCCAACAGATAGCCCGGAAGCAGGTGATGGAGTTCGGAACCGAGATCATCACCGAGGAGGTCTCATCAGTCACCATCAACGGGGTGTTCACCGTGTCGACCGAGTCCGGCTCCCACGAGGCGGAGTATCTGATCTTGACCGAGGGGAAGAACCCCGAATTGGCCCTGGCGCTCGGCGTGGAGATTGACGACAGCGGTGCCATCGTTGTGGACCGCGACAATCGATCCTCGGTGGACAAGGTCTATGTGGTCGGACGGTCGGTGAGGCCTGCCCGGAGCCAGGCAATCATCTCGGCCGGCGCCGGAGCTGTGGCCGCCCTCGACATCATGGCCCGCGAGGAGGGCAAGGACGTCCAGGACTGGGACACCCCACCGAAGAGCTAAACGACATCCCGCGACTCCCCGTCGATGACCAGCTCGTCGACGATGCCCACCACGACGGCGCGGATGGCGCCCCAGTCGAGACCGAGGATCTGGCGGGCCGAGTTCCCTTCGTCGACAATCAAGACGGTGTCGCCGACACCGGAATCGACTACATCAACAGCAATCGTGTACCCCGCGGGATCTCCCTCGACATCCTGGATATCGCAGACGAGCAGCCGGTGGTTGTCCAAGAGCGGAATGGCCACCGTGGACACGACCGTGCCCACGACCTTGCCGACTTTCATTCCTCCTCCTCCAGATGCACCTGATCGACGATCCCCACCACGGCGTGGTCGACGGGAACGAATCTTTGGGGCAACGCCTCTGCCGCTTCGCGTGAGCTGACGAAATAGACCAGCTCACCGGGTCCGGCCATGTGGACCGCATCGGCTGCCACCACGGTGCTTCCCGATGGGCGCTTGCGCTTGTCCAGTGGCTGGATCACCAGGAAGCGGATGCCCTCCAGCCCCACTGTCTTCTCGGTAGCGACGACACTTCCCAGGACGCGGGCCAACTGCACGTCAGTTCCTCGTCTCCACGCGTTTCATGAAACGAAGATTGGCCCCGAGATTCTCCGCCATCTCCTCATGAAGTTGGGCAATCACGTCGGACCTGATCAAGCTGCCATGACCACTGATCCGATCCACGGCCGCTTCGGTGGCGGCCTCGACCTCGGCAACCGCCCCGGCGAAGAGCACGTAGCCCTTGCCACCCAGACCGTCGGCGATGCGGACACCGGAAAGGACGATATTGGCGGTCTTCACCCCGGCGTCGGCCGCATCGATCACTGAGGCCACGGAAGATGATTCGACGATTCCGAGGGCCTCTCCGTCGGTCGGCGCCGATTTGGCGCCACCCACGAGCGCCACGACGACGTCGGGATGGATGTCGGGCAGAAACACCGAGTCCAACATGTGATTCCCGGCGGCGTCGACCCCCGATTCGAGGGCGACCTCAACGCTGGCGGTGTCCCCGCTCACCAGCACCAGGTATTTTCCCGGGTGCACCGTCCCCGCATAGATCGATCCGATCGGAGACGACTTGACCATTGCGTCGCCGGCCACGATGCCGGCACTGATCGAGTCGAACTCAAGAAGGGCGATGGCTGGATCAGACAATCCTGAGCGCCCCCACCACGCTGACCCGACGGGCACGCGAGAAGTGCCGGGGACGGGAAAGACCCTCGCCGGTGGGGCTGGCGATCGAGAAGGAAGTGAAGCCCTCACCACCCTCGCCCAGGCCGCTGTAGTTGGGTCCATTGGCCACGAAGATGCTGCAATTCATCGCCCGCGCCATGCGAGTGATGGTGTCGACGTTGGTCGAATGGATCGAAGCCGTGTGCCTGAATCCGTGTTCCGATCGCACCGCAAGATCGATTGCATCGTCGACATTCTGAACCCGGACTACAGGCATCACCGGCAACATCTGCTCGGTCCAGACGAGATTGTGCTCGCGGGGCACCTCGGCAACCACGAGCCTGACATCACGATCGACCGTGATGCCGATCTCGGAAAGGACCACACCGGCGTTCTTCCCGATCAACTCCGGGTTGATCATTCCCGGCTTGTTGGGCGGGCCCATCTCCTTGAAGATGACTCTCTCGATTCGCTTCAGCTCATGCTCCTTGAGGCGGTATGAACCATTGCCGACCATCGACTGGACCAGACGATCCGCTACCGAGTCGATCACGATGGTCGTCTTCTCGTCGATGCAGACCACGTTGTTGTCGAAGGAGGCCCCGTTCACGATGGCCGCTCCCGCAGCGTCTACGTCGGCGGTCTGGTCGACGACGACAGGCGGATTCCCCGGGCCGGCTGCGATGACCTTCTTCGTCGTCTTCAGCGCCTCCTTGACCACGCCGGGACCACCGGTGACCAGAAGAACGGGGATGTCAGGGTGGTACATCACCTCCCGGGCCGACTCGAGTGTCGGATGGGGTACGGCAGTGATCAGGTCGTGAGGTCCGCCTGCACCCACAATCGCCCGATTGAGAAGCTTGATGTTCTCCACAGAGACGAGGCTGGCGCTGGGGTGGACGTTGAAGACGACGGCATTCCCGGCGGCCGTCATCGCTATCGAGTTGTTGATGATCGTCGAGGTCGGGTTGGTCGTTGGCGTGATCGACCCAATGACGCCGTACGGGGCGTACTCGGTCATCATCATGCCCGCGTCACCAGTCACCACGGTTGGCTCCAGGTCCTCGGGACCGGGTGTCTTGGTTGTGACCAGGCGGTTCTTGACGGCTTTGTCCTCTGCCCTGCCCATCCCCGTCTCTTCAACCGCCATGTAGGCCAGGCGTTCGCCTTCTCTCAGCATCGCCGCCCTCATGGCATCGACCAACGCCTTGCGGCCCTCGAGCCCCATGTCCCGGGAGGCTTCGAAAGCCCTCCGCGCCGCGGCCACGGCCTTGTCGATCGTGGGATGGATCCCATCGCCAAGCTCGACTTGGGAGACCTCCAATTCCTTGCCTGCCCGGAGAGCCGGACCGGTTCTCTCAGCGAACTCGGCAGCGGCAACCCGACCCTTGACCCGATCGATAATCGACCTGATCTCCGAATCAGAGAGTGCGTGCCTATCCAGAGGATTCCTCCTGGCCCTTGTGGTACTTCACATCGCCGCCGACGTCCCATGAGTCGACAATGGCCATGATCACCGCGTCGCAGGGGCGGTCTTTGGTCATCTCGGTTTGACGCGCCGAGCTACCCGACGCGTAAAGCACCACTTCGCCCACTCCGGCGCCCACCGCATCGGCGGCAACGACATAGGACCCAGTCTCGATGTTGGCCTCGTCCAGTTGCTTGACCACAAGGAATTTCAAGCCCGAGAGCAGGGCTTCCTTGCGGCTGGCTACCAGAGTTCCGGCGACCCTGCCTAGATGCATGCTCTAGTGGCCCGCCACTAGCCGAGGTCGTCCTGGGCTTGTTCCTGTCGACCGAGCGGAAGCGCAACGTCCACGTTGACGTGGGGACGTGCGATGACGTGGGTAGCCGTGACTTCGCCGACCTTCTCGGCACCGCGGACACCTGCGTCCACCGCAGCCTTGACGGCAGCAACGTCACCACGGACGACAGCGGTGACATAACCGCCACCTGTCTTCTCCATGCTGACCAGTTCCACCTTGGCGGCCTTGACCATCGCGTCGGCGGCCTCCACCATCGCTGGGAAGCTACGGGCCTCGATCATTCCAAGAGCTTCAGCCATGAAGCTCCTCCTTTCTTCGTTCTGTATTCGGATTCACTAACCGGCTTCTCTTCCGGTCAAACCTTCCAGGGCTGCGACGGCGGCCTGCCAGCCGACATCAATGTCCTGTTCCTCGCCGCCGAGATAGACCCGGCCCATCGACCCGAAGCTTCTCACCTCGAGGACGTTGATGTTGGCGGCCTTCTCTGCCTCGTTGGCAGCAAGGGATGCATAGGCGGCCGGCTCACACTCGAGAACGTAGAGGGTCTGGCCGGGGATGATCATCTCGCCATGGCGGGTGCGGTTGATCAACTGGGCGTGATGGTCGGTGAGCCGCCTGATGATCTGGGAACTGAGAATCCGCGGCTTGATCCGATCGTCCTCGCCCTGTTCGATCGCCTGAAGAATCGCCTCACCGGCGGCGCGGGTTTCGGCCTGATCCTCCGAGTGCACCTCCAGCACGCCGTAGTAGCGCTCGATGATTTGCAGCCCGGGAGTGACCGACGTCGATTTCAGTGCAATGTCCGTCAGTCGGTTGATCTCGATCCCGGGAGCCACTTCGACCCAAAGGGACGCGTCACCGGCGAGCGGGAGAAAGCCCTGGGCGATAGTCCCCAGGAATGCCGCGTACTGCGGTTGCAGACTGTCCAAGAACGCATAGGACCTGAGCTCAATACCCTTCGTCACCGTCTCCTCCATCTGGTCCGCCAACTATTTGCACACCTGCCGAGGCGCCGATTCTGGTCGCACCGGCCGCAATCAGGTCTTCGGCGTCGTCGGCCGTTCTGACCCCGCCGGAAGCCTTCACTCCCATGTCGGGACCAACGGTCTCCCTCATCAAGGCCACGTCGTAGACCGTGGCTCCTCCCGGGCCGAATCCGGTCGAGGTCTTGACAAAATCGGCCTTGGCCCGCTTCGAAAGCGCCGACGAGATCACCTTCTCTTCATCCGTCAGCAGGGCCGTCTCGAGAATCACCTTGCATATGGCTCCAACCTCGTGGGCGGCGTCCACCACCTTGACGATGTCGTTGTAGACGACCTCGTGCTCGCCCGACTTGAGGGCACCGACGTTAATGACCATGTCGACCTCCCGAGCGCCATCGCGAAGGGCCTTTCGGGCCTCCGTCGCCTTGATCTCGGTAGTCGTGGCTCCAAGGGGGAATCCAATGACAGTGCAAACCGGCACTCCTGTGCCACGCAGGTTCTTGGCGGCACGCTTGACCCATGTCGGATTGATGCACACGGAGGCAAAGTGGAACTGTTCGGCCTCGGCGCAGAGCTGATCGATGTCGGCCGCGGTGGTGTCCGGCGTGAGCCGGGTGTGATCGATGTACTGAGCGAGATCGAGGGGAACATCGGCGGCTTCGCCGTGAAAGGCGACCCGGTCGGCACCGTTCGCAATGACCTCTCTGACCTTCTCACCAGTCTTGGCGACGTCGAAGCGCGTGGAGAGGGCGGCCAGCACCTCTCTGGTAATGGCCTCAACCAGGGCCTCGCGGTTCATCTATGCATCCTCTTCACTCAGGTCTGGAGTATTGCTGATCCAGGGCGTCGATCTTGGCAACTCGACGCGCATGACGACCTCCTGACCATTCGGTGGACAGCCACTCGTCGACGATCTGCCAGGCCAGGCTCTCCCCGATCAGGCCTGAGCCGAGGGTAAGGACGTTGGCGTGGTTGTGTTCTCTGGCGTTTCGGGCCGAAGAGACGTCGTAACACAGGGAGGCGCGGACGCCCGGCACCTTGTTCGCCGTCATCGACGATCCGATGCCCGCCCCATCGATCATGATCCCCCATTGACACTCGCCTTCGGCGACTTTTCGGGCAACGGCCACAGCGAAGTCCGGGTAATCAACGGCCTCATGGGAGTCAGTACCGCAGTCGACCACTTCCCATCCGGCCTCCTTCAGTCGGAAGGAGATTCGTTCCTTGAGGGGGAAGCCGCCGTGATCGGCGCCGATGGCGATGGAGCCTCCGGAAACTGAAGCGGCGGGAGCTGGGCCTGGCTCAGGTTCGACGACGGTCTCTGTGTCCTCGGACGCAACGCCGTCGACGATTCTCTCGACCAGCGATCGAACCTCCTCCTCGGAGGGCATACCTTGGGCTCTTGGAGATGTCATCGGAACGCTAGTGGTCTCCTCCGGCGCCATCCTAGGAGTGTGGTCGTATGATCCGAGTCATGGCCGGCCGTCACATCAAGTCCCGAGACTCCGCCTTTCTCTGGGAGACGGAGGCGCTTCGCTCTGCTGCGCCGCGTTCTGCTCCTCCTATTCCTGTCCCGCCCCAGGTCGACAGGTCGTCAGGTGATTGGCTGACGCTTCGTAAGGCGAGTGAGGCCACGGGCATTCCGGTGCCGACGCTCCGCAAGTGGGCGAGACGCGAGAGCGTGCCCAGCTATCTCGAGGAAACTCCGACCGGGCAGCTTCGAATGGTGTCGCTGACCGGCGTGCTCGATCGCGCCAGGAAACTGGGCCGGGAGATCGAGGTGAATGTGCCGGTCGAGGAAAAGCCCGAGGCCATACCCGAGCCCAAGGCGGAACCGGCTGCCGTCCCCGAGTTCCGAGAGGAGCAGCCTGCGGTCCCGGCGCCGCCAGCGGTGTCGGATGAGCCTGCTGTGCCGCCGGGGACGATGCTGGTGCCGATCGACGCCTGGGACAAGATGCTCCTCCAACTGGGGAACCTCCATCAAGCCGGACAGCAACTCGCCGAAGCGCGGGAGCGAGCCGGAAAAGCGGAGACCGAAGCCAAGTTCCTCAAGGAACGGCTTACTGAGATGCGGGCCGAGCTTGCGGAACAGAAGAGTCAGCCGCACACACCTCCGCCCGAGCCCGCCGCTCCCGTCGAGCCGATCAGCCACATCCCGATCGAGTCACCCGACGACGACATCGAGCCGCCCGACGATGACCTGGACATCCCGGTGAGAGATCTGGGCAAGGTCGAGCCAACGGTCCCGGACCGACCGTCCGACTCGAGATTGGACGAACAGGACGACTCCATGACGTTGACCGGCTACTCGATCGAAATGATGAAACACGTCTACTCGACCTGGCGAGGCCGTCCCCGCCGCTAGCGGTCTGACCTTGTTGCTAAGCCTGAGGGGTTCCGGCACCGATAAGTCGATAGCTCACGTTCTGATCCACAGTCATGTCCATAACGAAGCCGATCATCTCGCCTGACTCCTCATCGGGCATGTTGATGTCCATGACCAGATGGGTTCCGCCCGAGTAGTCCGCACGCCGGGCGTACCCCGCCTCGGCGTCGAACCATGTGGTGAAATCTGTGGCGGTCTCGTCGATCGAGAACAAGAATCTCAGCTCATCTGCCAGAGCCTCGAGATCAGCGGAGCCTTCGCCGTCTTCGGGCGCGAACGCCATGAAGAAGCCAATCAGAAACTCGCCAAGGTCGAATTCGAACGCCGAGGTCAACGACTGGGTCTCGATGACGAGAACATCGACACCGTCGAGTTCCTCAACACCTGTTACCTCGGAGTTGATCTCCGTCGTGATCGGATCCTCACCCATCATCGGAACCTCGATCGTGTCGGTCCACGTGTCGCCGACGCCCACTTCCTCGTCGGGGAACTGGGGACCGACATGACTGAACTCGAAGCCAGAACCACTGAGGCTTCCGAGATCGCCAAGCCCGCCAAGGTCTCCCAGGCCACCAAAGAGGTCGCCGAATTCCTCGGAGTCGTCCGCGATCGGGCGGCCCTGGCTGTCGACGATGATGGTCTGCTCAATGGGCTCCATCGCTGCAAAATCCGGGATCTCGGTCGGATCGATGGGCTCGCCATCGATCGTTCCCGTGATCTCCAGGTCGGTGAAGTTGCCCTTGATCGTGATCTCAAAGGTGTCAGGCTCCGGACCTTCGGCCACGGAATGCATGAAGGTCGTCGTCCCCGTGAAGTTGATCGACATCTCACCAGGGATCTCCTCGTCGCCCATGGCGGTTGTGTCGCCCTCGGCAGACATGCTGATCGACTGGTCGATTGAGACCTCGTACTCGTAGGAAGTACCTGCTTCGAGGCTGTACGTGAGAAATTGGGCGTCGGGAGCCTCGAGTTGGGCTTCGGTTGTGGTGGTTGTTGCCTGGTCGTCGCTCGTGGCGGTGTTCTCGTCGGAAACGCCCCCACCACACGCAGCCACGACCAGGGCCAGGGTGGCCAGTAGTGAAGAAGTACGGATATTCATAACCCCAGATTATCGGCATTCGCGGGATGTCTATTGAGCCTGGTTAGGTTCAACGACCTATGAATCCCTGGACACCTCTCGTGTTTGCCACCGTGGGTTGGGGCACCTCGGCCGTACTGACCCGCGCGGTGATCCTTCGCGGTGTGGACAGCACCACGATCGTGCCACTCAGGATGGCCATTGCCTTCGCAACTCTCGGAGCAGTGGTCCTGGCCACCGGACGTTTTCGAACTCGGAACAAGCAGGCGTGGAAGCGCGGACTCGTCCTCGGAACCGTCGGCATGGCCATCCCGATGTTCCTGATGACCCTCTCTCTCGAAGACCTTCCGATCAGCCTTGGCGGCCTGCTCATCGCTCTGATCCCAATCGCCACCATCGCCGCCGCACACTTCATAGTCGACGGGGAACGGTTCCAGGCGAAGTCCTTGCCCGGGCTCCTCATCGCCCTCGCCGGGTCGGCTCTTCTCGTCGGGATCGGTGGTGCAAGCGTGGAGGGTGTGGGGAATCTCTGGCGTGGCGTGCTTTTGGTGACCGCCGGCGTCGTATTCGCCGGGATCGGAGGCGCCTACAGCCGTAAGTTCGCCCTCGAGGTCCCCAGCGACGATCTCGTGCTGCCCCAGTTCACCGTCAATACGGTGGTGCTGTTCGTAGTGATACCACTCGTCGCCGATATCGACATCGCATCGGTTGACGCTGTCAGCTGGATCATGATTGTCGGAGTCGGCGCCATCGGTACCACGGTGGCCTTCGCCTCGTTCCTGATCGCAGCAGGTCTCAATCCTGCCTCCAGGCTCGCCCTGACCGGCTACACCGTTCCGGTCGTGGCGGTTGCCCTTGCCGTCATCTTCCTCGGCGAGACGCTGACGCCGCCGATAATTGGTGGGGCCATCCTCATCGTTGCCGGCGTCATCCTCGCCGAGCGTTACACCGACCATGTCCCCGAACCAGGCGTTTTCGACTCTCGCTGAGGTGGCCCGAGTTCCGGGTGTGGGTGGGGATTATGCGCGGGAATGTCTGGTCATGAAAGGCGGTGGCTAGGCTTTCAAGGCGTACGCCTAATGCGTACGACGCCGACTCCGCTTCCATTGCTGCCTGGCGGAGTAACCGCAGGACATGCAGGTTCTTGACGATGCCACCGTGTATCAGCTCCCCGCCCGGCCAGGCGAGGCGAATCCTCTTCGGTGGCTCGACGCTTTGGAAGGAGCAGATATGTCCAACAACCTTTACGTGGGGAATCTCACGTTCAATACCACCGACTCCGATTTGGAGTCGCTTTTCACCCCGCATGGCGAAGTCACGAAAGCGCAAGTGATCACCGACCGCGACAGTGGCAGATCGCGTGGTTTCGGCTTCGTTGAGATGGCAACCGCCGAAGGTGCCCAAGCTGCGATAGAAGCTCTCGACGGCAGCAGTGTGGATGGCCGTCAGCTCACCGTGAACGTCGCCAAAGAACGCTCGCGTTGACCCCAAGCCCCTTTGATGGGGAAAGGGTCAAACCGCGTTGTGGTGGATGCGGGCACCCTCATCAGGAGCACCGCAGGCAGACGGGATGCTCGGTGCCCAGGTGCGACTGCGTTGAATACCAGGTTCCTGAACCGCCCTCCAAGCGGAAAGGGTCGGCTCAATAGTCGCTGCCGGCGGGATTAGCTGAGGTGAGGTCTGGCCTGTGGATTGTCGAGGCGATCGTCTCCTCGGAACAGAGGTCAGGTCACGGACACCGCCGAGCCGTACCTGAGGGCATTATGGGCTCGGTGGTTCGTTGATCCGGCAGCTCATGGAGTGGTAGAAGACGCAGATTCGTATGCCGGCACGGTGCAACTGACTAGGAGAAACGATGTACTACAGAATGACCCGGCTTCACTGGAGTGAAGATCGCTACGAAGATGTCATGTCTTTAGCCGAGTCGATGAGGGATCGAGTCGAGGCAATCGGCGGGTTGATGTTCGCCGAACTTGCCAAGACCGGGGAAGGTGAAGGGATGATCATCGCTGCCTACCAGTCCGAGGCCGACTTCCAAGCTGCCTCCGAAGAGGTGGCTTCCATTCTGGGTAGGCTGAGTCGGCTGTTGACATCCACGCCACATGGCCACGAGGGCACCGTGGTCCTCTCCTACGGAAACGCACCTAGCTCCGCCTGAAACCCACCATGAACCCACGGCTGGACCCGTACGCGTTGGATGATTGGATTGGCACTCTCGCCACCCATCGGGTGCTGTTGTTCGTCTGTATGGATAACGGCTGGGTTTAGACCGAGAACAGGCTTGGTCATGGTGGGATTCTTCCTTCTGATCTTCTACTTGGTGTCCCTCCGTGCCTGTCTCAATCAGGCCGGTCGTGCCGGCTGGATGGCACATGTACTCGAATCAGGCGTAGCAATAATCCAAACCTCCCTTCTACCGAGGATTCTTGGATGGCCCGGTGTCGGATTGGCATTCAATCCACTCGTGCTCCCACCCGGAATGGCGGGCGGTGGCTTCTTCCTGTCGATACTCGCTATCTCAACGTTGTTCCTCGTCAAGGCTCGCCGAGCCCAGCACCGGCCAGCCCACAACCCATCTCCTAATCGACAGCTCCAGATGATCGCGAAAGCCCAAGTGCATTATGCGCTTCGCATTCGAGGTCGACTCGGAACCCTCGTGGGGCTGAGCCTCTGACACCTCACGAAAGGTTTCCGGCCTACTACCCGCCTATCCCTCTTCCCCCGGACGATCTACGCTCCCCGCTCATGAGTCGTCGCATCCTCGTCGCTGTTGCCTGGCCATATGCCTCAGGACCCCGCCACCTAGGGCATCTGGCGGGTGCGTACCTG
>JAYEGJ010000158.1:0-22906 GCA_034658975.1 Actinomycetota bacterium | reverse complement strand
ATCGTCGTCAAATAGCAACCGCCGACGGATCCCGTTCCATGTCCGAATGGACCGCAGCCCGCCTCGATGTGGGATTGGACACGGCTCGGTCGCTGGTGCGGACCATGCGTCGGCTTCAGGATCGTCCCGACCTGGAAACCGACCTGGCTACCGGGAGTGTGACCTTCGACCGTGTCGAAGCCCTCTCCCGCATCCAAGAGGATGTGGGGCTCATGGAGTGGTCCGATGTGGCCGGGGTACGTCGCGAAGCCGCCAAACGGGCCCGGATCACCGCTGAGGAGGAGTATCGGTCTGCTGGGAATCAGTTTCTGGTTCTCCAGCCCACCTTGGATGAGTCCTGGTGGAAGGTGTGGGGAGGGTTAGACGGTCCCACCGGAGCGATCGTGGATAAGAGTCTCACCGAGAAAGCCGACCAGCTTCCCGACCTTCCTGACGGTTCGAAGGGGGATCTGGGGTGGCGTAAGGCAATGGCCCTGGCCGAAGTGTGTGTTTCGGGGGAGGCTCCACCGGTCCAGGTCACCGTGTTTGTCGACGCCAGACAAGCGGCTCAAACTGATGGTGAAGCCGGAGTTGTTCTCGACGCCGGGGCCAACGCCGGCAGTCAGGCTTTGGAAGCGGTCCTGTGTGATTCGGTCACTGAGGTGATCGCCAGAACCGAGGACGGCCGGTATATGGACTACGGGCGCAAACGACGCACTGTCCCACCGTCTTTGAAACGGGCGCTATTGGACAAGTATCAGCATCGTTGCGGTGCCGACGGATGCGACAGCCGCTACCGGCTGGAAGCACACCATCTCATCGCCTACTCCCAAGGAGGAGCCACCGACCAGGCCGACCTGGTTCTCCTCTGCTGGTTCCACCACCAAATCGTCATCCACCAGAGAGGATTCGAGGTCTACGCCCATCCCGAACACGGAAGAATCCGATTCCGCAGACCCGAGCGACGATCTATCTAGGGGCAGCCGCCCCCGCCTCGAGCAGAAACCACCGTGACACCACACACTCGTACTACTCTCATAGAACATATGTTCGTCTTGGGAATCGATCCCGGTCTCTCGGCCACCGGATACGGGCTGGTCGAGGGTTCACAACCGCCCAAGGCGATGCTCGCCGGGGTCATCCGCACCGACTCCGGTTTACCCATGCCCACCCGACTGGCCGAGCTTTACCGTGGGCTGACCCAGGTGGTTGATGACAGCCATCCCGACGTCATCGCCCTGGAGACAGTCTTCACCAATCGCAACCTTCAGACCGCCATCTCGGTCGGCCGCGCATCGGGAGTGGCGCTCCTGGTGGCTGCCCAGGCAGGCCTCGAGGTCCATGAATACGTCCCGACGGCGATCAAATCAGCCGTGACCGGAGATGGTTCGGCTAACAAGAGGCAGATGCAAGAGATGGTCGCCCGTCTGCTCCACCTTCAGGAGCCCCCAAAGCCGGCTGATGCCGCCGATGCCTTGGCGATCGCCCTTTGCCATCTCCGCGTTGCTCCGATGAAGGTTTCCCGATGATCGGCCGCCTCAGGGGAATGCTTGTTTCCACGAGAGATCAGACCGTTTGTGTCGACGTCAATGGGGTGGGCTACGACGTCCAACTCACTCCGAGGGACCTGGCGGTGCTTCCCGGAGTCGGTGAACAGATTGTGATCCACACCCATACCCACGTTCGCGAAGACGACATCCGCCTGTTTGGCTTTGCCGCGGAGAACGATCGTGAGCTGTTTCGAGTCCTGTTGACCGCCAGCGGCGTTGGCCCCAAGGTGGCCCAGGCGATCCTTGCCTCAATGACGTCCGAAGAAGTGATCAGGGCCGTCACCACTGAAGATGCAGATGCGCTGACCGTCGCTCCGGGGGTTGGCAAGAGAGGCGCACAGAAGATCATTCTCGAGCTCGGTCCCAAACTCGCCGGGCGGAATGTCGAAGTTACCGGTGGTGGAGATCTCGCCTCGGTTCGTCAGGCGCTGGAGGGTTTGGGCTACTCGACAGTGGAGATCAACTCGGTTGTCGGCGATCTCAATCCCGAGGACCCGCTCGATGCGCAGATTCGCGCCGCCTTGCAATCACTGGGGAATCGATGAGAGAAGAGAGCCTGCTCAGCCCGGCAGTCGAGGACGAGGAGGAGATTTCCCTACGTCCCAAAACACTCACCGACTTCATCGGCCAGGCCAAGGTCAAGAACCGGCTCCGGATCTCCCTGGAGGCCGCCGTCAAGGAAGGACGGGCACTCGACCATGTCCTCTTCTCCGGTCCTCCCGGCCTCGGCAAGACAACCCTTGCCGGGATCATCGCAGCCGAGAAGGGCGTGGCCATCAGGATCACTTCCGGCCCGGCCCTGGAACGGCCCGGCGATCTAGCCGCGATTCTTTCGAATCTTCAACCCCAGGACGTCTTCTTCATCGATGAGATTCATCGTCTCCCCAGAGTGGTGGAAGAGGTGCTCTATCCGGCGATGGAGGACTTCCAACTCGATGTCATCCTCGGGAAGGGCCCGACTGCGCAATCGATCCGGATCGATCTCCCCAGGTTCACGCTCGTGGGCGCCACCACCCGGAAGGGAAAGGTCACCGCGCCGCTGCGCGACCGTTTCGGGATCGAAGAGAAACTCGACTACTACGAGCCGGCGGACCTGGCGATCATCGTGTCGCGGTCGGCGGGCATCATCGATGTGCCGCTCGACCAGGACGCTGCTCTCCTCATTGCCGAGCGGAGTCGACAGACACCACGAATCGCCAATCGTCTTCTCGCACGGCTCCGCGACTACGCGGTTGCCCGGGCATCGGGAAAGATTGATCTTGCTGTTGCCGAGGAGGCCTTGAAGATCTACGAAGTCGATTCGCTCGGACTCGACAAGGTGGACCGGTCGATCCTCAACGCGATCATCGATCGTTTCGGCGGGGGACCCGTGGGCCTGTCGACTCTGGCGATAGCAGTGGGCGAGGAGCCGGAGACGGTCGAGGATGCCTATGAGCCTTTCCTGCTCCAGTCAGGTCTCATCCAGCGGACGCCTCGGGGTCGGACGGCAACGCCCCATGCCTACGCACATCTCGGTCTCGAGCGCCCTGAAGATCCTCAGGGCTCACTTCTCTGACTCAGTGAAGATCACCGACTTTCAATATGACCTGTCTGAAGAGGCGATAGCCCAGTCGGCCGTCGAGCCACGCCACTCCTCCCGCCTGCTCGACACGAGGGACCTGTCAGATCACCGCTTCATAGATCTTCCGGACCTCCTCGAGCCCGGAGATCTGCTCATTGTGAACGAGACCAGGGTTCGGGCGGCCAGATTGATCGGGGAGCGAGAGGACACCGGCGGTCGGGTAGAACTTCTGCTTCTCGAGCATCGGCCGGATGGGGCGTGGGAGGCGATGGCACGCCCGGCGCGGAGGCTCCGACCCGGAGTTCGCGTTGGGTTCGGGGATTTCACTGCCGAGATCACAACGAAGCCCGAGGCCGGGATCGTCACCGTTGTCCTCGACGCCGAAGACGACGAGGAAGCTGTCGACAGAGTCGGCTCGTTGCCGTTGCCGCCCTACTTCACCGGAACGCTTACTGACCAGAGTCGCTACCAGACCCTCTTCGCCAATGAGCCGGGGTCTGCTGCCGCTCCCACGGCGGGCCTTCACTTCACCGCAGAGGTCCTCGACCTGCTGACCAGAAGAGGAGTGGCGCTGGCACGTGTCGACCTCCACGTGTCGATCGACACTTTCAGACCTATGAGCGTTGAGCACATCGAAGACCACGAGATGCATTCGGAGTGGTGTGCAGTGCCTGACGAAACGGCCCGGAGGATTGCCGAGACAAAACAGTCCGGAGGGCGGGTGATTGCAGTGGGAACGACGGTTGTGCGGACACTCGAGTCATTGGCCGACGGGCAGGGTGGGGTCGAGCCGGGGACCAGGCGAACCAACCTCTTCCTGAAGCCTGGGGTGAGGTTTCAAGTGGTCGACGGGCTGATCACCAACTTTCACATGCCCTCCTCGACCCTGCTGGTGTTGCTGGCGGCGTTCATGGGCCCTGGCTGGCGGGAGGCATACGAAACAGCCCTCGAGCGCGGCTATCGCTTCCTCTCGTTTGGCGACTCGATGATTTGCTTCCGGGACCTACCCTGACCCCATGGGAGCCATCAGTTGGGAGTCGGTAGGGGTCGACGGAAAAGCCCGAGCCGGCCTGCTGAACACTCCCCACGGGGTGGTGCAGACCCCGGCCTTCATGCCTGTCGGCACCCGAGCCGCCGTGAAGGCAGTGGACATCGATGACCTCCAGGCACTCTCGGCGGAGATCATTCTTTCCAATACCTATCACCTCATGCTCAGGCCCGGCGCCGAGCTCATTGCCGACCTGGGCGGGCTTCATGGTTTCATGAACTGGCAAGGCCCCATCCTGACCGACTCGGGAGGATTTCAGATCTTCTCCCTCGATCCCAGGATCACCGAGGACGGCGCCGCTTTCAGGTCGATCTACGACGGATCCAAGGTTCATCTCACCCCCGAAGACGCAGTCTTGGTACAGCAGCGGCTCGGGCCCGACATCGCAATGGTGCTCGATGTCTGCGTTGGTTTGCCGGCCCCCAGCGAGACCGTCGAGATGGAGATGCGGAGGACGCTGCGCTGGGGGGAGCGGTGCATCGAGGCTCACACCAGGCCTGATCAGGCCTTGTTCGGGATAGTCCAGGGCGGGGTGGACGATGACCTTCGGGCAGAGAGCGCTGCGAAGACGGCCGCCCTCGGGTTTCCCGGATTCGGGATCGGGGGACTATCGGTGGGTGAGTCGGCAGAGGAGCGGAATCGTGCCCTCGACGCCGCGGTGGCGGAACTGCCGTTCGACATGCCCCGCTATGTCATGGGTCTCGGCGACACCGAGGGACTGCTTGATGCGATCGCCCGCGGGGCTGACATGTTCGACTGTGTACTCCCCACCCGTCTTGCTCGCCACGGCAAGGTTCTCACCCCAACCGGGGACTTCAACATCAACAAGACGATGTACGAGCGGGACGAAACGCCTATCGACCCTGATTGCGAGTGCACCACATGTTCCCGTCACTCGAAGGCCTACCTACGTCATCTGGTCCGCATGAAGGAATTGAGTGCCCACCGGCTTCTGTCCGTTCACAATCTGCACTACATCTTGCGTCTCATCTCCGAAGCGCGCTCCTCCATAGAAGAGGGTCGGTTCGATGGCTACGTCGCCGATGTTCGTACTGCACGGGAGAATGGTTCGCCGTAAACGACGCCGAACACCTAACCTCAGACTTTCCCTATCTATCCCACGGAGGATTCGTGAGTTTCGTCGTGCTCGCCCAGGAATCGGGCGGCGGTGCCTGGGGATCGTTGGTCTTTCTCGGCCTGATGATCGGTGTTTTCTACTTCCTGATCATTCGGCCTCAGCGCAATCGGGCCAAAGCCCAGAAAGAACTGTCCGCTTCACTCGAGATCGGCCAGGAGATCCGCACCATCGGCGGCATCCACGGCAAGGTGCTCACCGTCGATGAGGACAGTGTCCTGCTCGCAGTTGAGGAAGGCCGTATCCGTGTGTCCCGGCGTGCCATCGGCACCCGCGTAGGGGAAGACTCCTGACGTGACCCGGCGCGTAGTCGGGCTCATCGTCGTCCTCGCCATTGCATGGGGAGGACTGGCAGCGGTAATCGCCTTCGATCTGATGCCGCTCCTCGGACTCGACCTCCAGGGCGGAACGTCCGTGGTGCTCACCGCACCGGAGGGAACCGATCCCGATGTGCTCGAGGTGTCCGTTGCAATCATGACACAGCGAATCGAAGGATTCGGCCAGGTCCAAGAGCCCGATATCTCGATTTCCGGAGATGACACGGTCGTCGTCCAACTGCCGGGTGTTGAAGACGAGCAACGCGCGATCGAGGCTGTGGGCCAGACCGGGCAGTTGTCCTTCCGGCCGGTGCTCGATTCGACGCCGGGTGTGACCGGACCGCTTGCCGGCACCAGTACACCGAACATCGACGACGAGACCGGTTTGACCATCGACGACAACATCCGTGGAGACTCCTACCTCCCCTACGAGGGCGGATTCACTCCGGAAGTGCTCGAGGTGGGTCCATCCCAACTCGAGGGCAATGATGTTGCCGAGGCGCTGCCCATATTCGACCAACAATCGGCGACCTGGGCGGTGAGCCTCGATCTGACATCGGACGGTGGAGTTGCCTTCGCGGAGATGACCGCGGAAGCCGCCAGGTATCCGATTGGAGACCCGCGCAGGCAGATCTCGATCGTTCTCGACGGCGGCGTTGTTTCGGCGCCCGCGGTCAACCCCGATGTCTCACCGGAGACGGGGATCACGGGCGGGCGGGCATTGATCACGGTCGGGGGCGGTGACGACGCTCAATCCGAGGCCCAGGACCTCGCCCTGGTCCTCAGGTATGGCTCGCTTCCTGTTGAATTCGAGATCTCTGCTGTTCAGAAGGTCTCGGGAACTCTCGGTGCCGACTCGCTCCAGGCCGGCATCATCGCCGGCCTGCTCGGCCTGGCGCTCGTTGCCATCGTGCTGGTCGTCATGTACAGATCGTTGGGACTGGTTGCCATTGTCGGGCTGACCGTGTTTGGATCGCTGCTCATTGCGTTGTTCGGCCTCTTCGGGAAATGGCAAGGCCTGACTCTCACGCTCGCCGGCGTGACAGGGATCATCGTCTCGATCGGTATCACCACCGACAGCTACATCGTCTACTTCGAAAGACTCAAAGAGAAGCTTCGAGGCGGTTACTCCGTTGACGAGGCCGCCGACGAGGCGTTCCACCTGGCCTACCGGACGATCTTGACCGCCGACACGGTGAGCTTGCTGGCCGCGGCACTGCTCTTCATGCTCGCCGTGGGTGCAGTGAAGGGGTTCGCCGTTTCACTTGGGCTGGCCACGATTCTCGACCTCATCATCGTACGTACCTACACGCGCAGGGCTGTCGCCCAACTGGCCGCGGGACGTCTGGCTTCCGGCGGATGGTTCAGCATTGAAGGGGTTGCGAAGTGAGCGGTTGGAGCCGGCTCAACAGGGGCGAGACGACGATCGACTTCGTTGGGCACCGCAGACGCTGGTTTGCGATTTCCGCTGTCTTGTTGGTGATTTCGATCGCCAGCTTCGGCATACGTCAGCTCAACTTAGGTATCGAGTTCGAGGGTGGACTCGGCCTTCAGGCTCCAAATCCGGCGGGCGCTGGAGTGTCGGACATTCGCGCTGCCCTGACTTCCGTGGGGCTTGAGGACGCCACGATTCAGCTCGTGAACGACGGCGCGGCGGTCAGGATCACTACGCGTGAACTGGACGATGAGACGCTGAATGCCGCCGTTGACGCAGTGGCCGACGTAACCGGGAGCGACCGCACCGACATCTCCATCGAGGCTGTCGGCCCGAGCTTCGGTGCCTTGGTGGCGAGACGCGCCCTCATCGCTCTCGCTGTGTTTCTGAGCGTCGCCGTGGTGTTCATCAGTTGGAGACTGGAGCTGAAGATGGCGCTCGCCGGTCTCGCGGCGCTCTTCCACGACCTGGTGATCACGCTTGGCGTCTATTCGCTGACCGGCTTCCCGGTGACTCCGGCAACAGTGGTGGCGATTCTGGTCATTCTCGGGTACTCGCTGTATGACACCGTCGTCGTGTTCGACAAGGTCGAAGAGCTCATAGAGATCGAAGAGGAACTGAAGAAGCCCAAGAAGACCATCAGCGAGATCATCAACGAGTCCATGAACTCGGTCCTGGCCCGTTCGCTGGCCACGTCATTGACATCGCTGTTGCCGATCGGCTCCATCCTCTTTGTTGGCTCTTTCCTTCTCGGGGCGCCGACCCTTCGTGATTTCGCCCTTGCCCTGTTCGTAGGAATCGCCGCCGGTACGTACTCGTCGATCTTCGTAGCGGCTCCTCTCCTCGCCGCCTGGAAGGAGCGAGAGGACACCTGGATCGAGCGGGCGGAACTTGCCGAAAGTGGAAGCAAGCAGGGCAGAGCCTGAGCTCGCCTTAGACTTCTGCCAGTGGACAGACTCTCTTCCCTCATCCGTGACATCCCCGACTTCCCCGAGCCGGGAGTCATCTTCAAAGACATCACGCCGGTGCTTGGCGATGGCGACGCCTTCACACACCTCGTCGATGCCATGGCCGCGCCATTCACGGACGACGCCATCTCGAAGGTGGCCGGCATCGAGGCACGTGGCTTCGTCCTGGCGACCCCGGTGGCGGACCGGCTCAACGCCGGCTTCATCCCGGTGCGAAAGCCAGGAAAACTGCCATACGACACGGTGCGGGAGGACTATGCCCTGGAATACGGCACCGACGCTCTGGAGGTCCACACCGATGCCGTTTACGAGGGCGAACGCGTTGTCATCGTCGACGATGTGATCGCCACCGGCGGAACCGCAGCAGCGGCAATCCGCCTGATTCGCTCCCTCGGGGCCGAGGTGGTCGGGTTCAGCGTCTTCATCGAACTCGGATTCCTCGGTGGTGCCGAGCTCCTCGACGGGGTTCCATTACATGCCCTCATCAAATACGACTGAAGAAATCGCCTCGGCCGCGCTCGTCGACGTCCTCGACGCTTTCCGCGCTCACCATCCCGATGGAAACGTGGAAACACTTCGCAGGGCCCACGAGGTGGCCGAAGAGGCCCATGCAGGCCAGGTCAGGAAGACCGGACACCCGTACATAACGCACCCTTTGATGGTCGCCTACATGCTGGCGAACTACGGGCTCGACGAACAGACCATCGCCGCCGCTCTGCTGCACGACACGGTCGAAGACACCGATATCACCCTCCATCAACTGGAGAAGGAGTTCGGGCATGAGATCGCCGGGCTGATCGACGGTGTGACCAAGCTGGACCGCGTCCGTTACTCAAACCGGGAGCAGGCTCAGGCGGCGACCATCCGGAAGATGGTGGTCGCCATGGCCCAGGACGTCCGGGTCTTGATCATCAAGCTGTTCGACCGGCTTCACAACATGCGCACGGTCTATTCACTCCGGGAGGCGAAGCAGGTACGCGTGGCCCGCGAGACACTCGACGTCTACGCACCGCTTGCTCACCGGCTGGGGGTCCAGGAGATCAAGCACGAGTTCGAGGACAGGTGCTTCGCGATTCTCTACCCGGGGCCCAACGCCGAGATTCACGCGAAGCTCGCCGAGGCGGCTCCCGAGCGGGAAGCCTTCATAGAGAAGATGGTGATCGAAATCGAAGGTCTACTGACCGACGCCGGCATCGACGCCAAGGTGACGGGCAGACCAAAGCACCAGTATTCGATCTACAGGAAGATGATCGAGCAGAACAGGCCATTCGAGGATATTCACGATCTGATCGGGATTCGGATCGTTACCCATACGACTCGAGACAGTTACGCAGCGTTGGGCATGGTCCACAGCCACTGGGTCCCGGTCACGGGCCGGTTCAAGGATTACATCGCGATGCCCAAGATCAACCTGTATCAGTCGCTCCACACCACCGTGATCGGGCCTGATGGGAAGCCACTAGAGATCCAGATCCGCACCGATGAGATGCATCTTCGCGCCGAAGCGGGGATTGCAGCCCACTGGAGATACAAGGAGGGCGACATCCAGGTGGCGTCGAGCGTCGAGCTTCCTGACTTCGATGAAGACCCCGAGGAGTTCCTGGCGAACCTCAAGCTGGATCTATACCAGGACGAGGTCTTCGTCCTCACTCCCAACGGGGACGTCAAGGAGATGCCGCGTGGCTCGACAGGTGTCGACTTCGCCTACGCGGTGCACACCGAGGTCGGCCATCGCTGCGTCGGAGCAAAGGTCAACGGTCGATTGGTCCCGCTCTCTTCCCGCCTCGAATCGGGAGACATCGTCGAAGTCCTCACCTCGAATTCTCCTGACGCCGGTCCGAGTCGCGACTGGCTGAAGTTTGTCCGCACCGGCAAGGCCAAGTCAAAGATCAAGCAGTGGTTCCAAAAAGAGAGACGCGATCATGCCCTTGCCGAGGGCCGGGACGCGATTCAAGGGCTCTTCAAGAAGGAGGCTCCCGGGCTGACGGCCGTGGAGAAAGAGGAGCATCTCTCCGCCATCGCTATCGAGCTGGGGCAAAAGGACTCGGAGACGCTCATGGCCTCGATTGGCGAAGGTCATGCATCGCTGGACTCGGTGGCAGTCCGTCTTCACCGAAGGCTCGAGCCGGACACCGGCGACGAACTCTTCAGGCCTCCCCGGCGGCCACGTCCGTCTGAGCTGGCCGACGTCATCGTTGAAGGCCAGGACGACATGCTGGTCCATCTGGCGCGGTGCTGCTCGCCCGTGCCCGGCGACCCCATCGTCGGTTATGTCACCGTGGGACGAGGAGTCTCGGTTCATAGGGCCGACTGCACCAATGTGGCCTCTCTCACCGATCGCCGCGAGCGGACGGTGGAGGTGAGCTGGCCGAGCGATGACATTGGCGCCTTCGTGGTGTGGATCCAGGTCGAGGCCTTGGACCGAACACGTCTCCTGCGTGACGTCACGGCCATGGTGTCCGACACCGGCGGCAACATCACTGCATCGTCCACCTTGGTCGGAGAGGGTCGCGTCGCCATCCTCAAGTACGAGATCGAACTGTCAGAGCCGTCCCAACTCGCCAGGTTGCTGTCAGACCTCCGGGGGGTCGATGGGGTGTTTGCCGCGTTCCGCCTCGCCAATGACCCGTCGGCGACATAGTGGTCTGTAAGGCGGGCCGCTAGGTGCTGCTGAAACAGATCCCGATGTGGGTCGCCGAGACCAACGCGTGGGTGCTCGCCGACGAGCCGGGTGGCCAGGCGGTTGTGATCGACGTTCCTCCGCAGCCAACGGCGGTCGGGGAGTACGTGGCATCCCTCGACGTTGCGATCGTGGGGATCGTCCTCACCCATGGCCACATCGATCACATGGGTGGTTCCGGCGAACTTGCCGGAACGAGCGGAGCCAGGACATTCATCCACCCCGACGACGACTTCCTGACCTCTCACCCGACCGAACAACTCCGAACGATCTTCGGCATGACCCCGCCGGGCGAGTACGACGCTCCGGCAGATCGTGAGGCCCTGGTGCACGGCGAGACTCTGTCGATTGGGGGCCTCTCGCTCGAGGTCCGTCAGACGCCGGGCCACACCCCCGGTCATTGCTGTCTCTATCTGGAGGACGAAGGATGGCTGTTTTCGGGCGATCAGCTATTCGCCGGCTCCATCGGCAGGACAGACTTCCCGTATGGGAGCTTTGATGACTTGAACTCTTCGATGCGCTACCAGGTGATGACCCTCGATGACGATGTGAGGGTTCTACCGGGTCACGGCCCCGAGACGACGATCGGCCGGGAGCGGGCGACCAACCCATTCCGTCACGACTGGGTTTGAGCCCGGCTCGCCCACTCGTTCGCTGTCAGAGCGACAACCGAGGCGATCACAAACCCGACGGCGAACGGTGTGATCGTGTCGCCGATGGCGCGGTCGATGAACTGGGAGAGGAGTGAGCCCCCGATGAGGCTTATCGCTCCCACCAGCGAAGCCGCGGTGCCGGCGACATGACCGACATCCTCGAGAGCCGACGAGGTGAGCAATGGTGTTGCTGCGGTCTCGAATGCAAGCACCAGTGCAGTTAACAAATAGAAGGCAAAGAAGCCGGGAACACCCCCGGTGGCCAGTGCAATGCCGAGATAGGCAAACGCCGAAGTCATCAGTGCTGCCAGCCAGATCCGCCTGGTGAGTCGGGATCCGATCCGTTTCACTACCCAGGCCGAAGTCATCGTGAAGCCGCCCATGAGGGCCGCGTTGAGGGCGAACCAGAGTGCGAACTCGTCGCCGCGCCCGTAGATGAGGCTGAAGATGCGCTCGGACGACCCGAGATACGGAAGAAACGCCCCGGTCATGAACGTCAGTGCCACGGTGCTGCCCACGGCACTTGGGGTGCGCAACACGATCAACACCGATCGTCCGATCTCCCTCGGAGCGATGGACCGGCGGTTCTCCTCGGCGAGGGTTTCGTCGAGTCGGAATGTCCAGACGAGCACCATGAAGGCAAAGAGCGGGCCAACCGCAAACGTGTACCGCCAGGACCCGAGATTCAGCACCAACTGCCCGAGGAGGGGTGCCAGCGTCGGAACGATCAAGAAGATGGTGACGATCACGGCCATGGCACGGGCCAGAGCGTCGCCCGAGAAGCGGTCGCGCATGATGGCCTGGGCCATGGTCCGGGGAGCGGCAGATCCGAGCCCCCAGATAAAACGGCCGACCAGGAGGATCCCGAAGGTGGGGGCAAAAGTGGAGGCCAGTCCGGCGACGATGTATATGGCCAACCCGAGGCGCATTATCGGCTTACGCCCGAACCGATCCGAGAGAGGCCCGTATACGAGTTGGCCGAAGCCCAGCCCGGCGATGAAGACGGTGACGATGAGGGCGGCTGCGGCCGGATTGTCGCCGAGATCGAAGTGGTGTCGAACGTTGCCGAAGGCGGGGAGCATGGTGTCGATGGCGATCGCCCCGACGGCGGTGGCCGCCGCCATGAGAGCGAGGAATTCGCTTCGTTTCTGGTCCATCTACCGTTGACCGCCGGTGTGAGGTAACTGTGAAAGGTACCCAGCGGGATAAGCGGTGCCGAAACGGCCGTGTAAGTGATGTCGGCTGCGGGACACCCGTCTGTAACCTGCGGCCCTCATGAGCTTCCAGCCCCCAAAAGGGACCGACGATATCCTTGCGCCAGATTCCCAGGCGTGGCGCGATGCGCTGCGGCTGTGGGACGAGTGGTCGGCTCGGTATGGCTACCCCCTGGTGATGACGCCCATCTTCGAAGCCACCGAATTGTTCGAACGCGGAGTCGGGGACACCAGCGAGGTCGTCAGCAAACAGATGTACACCTTTGAGGACCGCGGCGGTCGATCGGTCACCCTTCGTCCAGAGGGAACCGCCGGCGTGGTCCGTGCCTTTCTCGACTCGGGCTATCAGGGCGCCTGGAAGGCCGCCTACTCCGGCCCATACTTCCGGTATGAACGGCCCCAGGCCGGTCGACGGCGGCAGTTCTGGCAGGTGGGCATCGAGTACATGGATGTCGAGTCACCGACGGCCGACGCCGAGGTGATCGAGGTCGGTTATCGCTATCTCGAGTCCGTTGGGGTGCCCGATCTGGAGCTTGCAATCAATAGCCTGGGTGACCCGATTTGCCGTCCGGCCTACGTCACCAAGCTGCGCGATTACCTTCGATCAAAGGAATCGGAATTGAGCGAGGACTCGGTGCTCCTCATCGACCGCAATCCGCTGCGGGTCCTCGACTCCAAGATCGACAAGCCGCTTCTCGGTGACGCACCCCGGATGATCGACAATCTGTGCGAGGCGTGTGCCACTCACTACGAATCGGTGAAAGCCACTCTGGATCGGCTGGAGATTCCATATTGCCAGGACGACACGCTCGTGCGGGGGCTCGACTACTACACGAGGACGGCTTTCGAGTACATCGGCCGCGGTCTCGACATGGCCCAGAACGCTGTTGGAGGCGGGGGTCGATACGACGGCCTGGCGGAGAGTATCGGAGGGCGCAGGGCTCCCGGAGTTGGCTTTGCGCTGGGGATGGACCGGATAATGATGTCGGTGGTTGAGGCCGACCGGCCGTACCTGGATGCCTATCTGGTCTCCGAGTCCGGGCCCGAAGAAGCGATCCAGGTGGCATCCCGACTTCGCAGAGACGGCGTTGCTGTCGACTTCGATACCGAAGGACGATCGGTCAAGGCACAGTTTCGCTCGGCGCGACGCCGGGGCGTTCCGGTGATCCTCGTCTGGAGGGGCGAAGGTCAATCGGTGGACATTCAGACGGAAGACGAGCGGCACGAGGCGCCGCTCGAGGAGGTTTCAGCTTGGTTCAGGAATCACTCGTGATCAGGTCTCACGGCGCCGGAACGGTCACCGAGTCGGATGTCGGCTCTGAAGTGACCATTGCCGGGTGGGTGCAGAAGCGCCGGGATCATGGAGGCATTGCCTTTCTCGATATCCGGGATGCCTCGGGCCTGGTTCAGGTTGTGGCCGATCCCGCCGAACTGGCTTCGGTCGGGGACCTGAGGATGGAATATGTCGTCCGGGTCGCGGGCGCCGTCAGAATGCGACCCGAGGGGACGGAGAATCCAGACCTGCCGACCGGGACCGTGGAGATCGGTGCTGCGGAGTTGGAGGTCCTGGCTCCGTCCAAGACCTTGCCGTTCATGATCGATGACCGCGTCGAGGTCGACGAGAAGGTTCGTCTCCAGCACCGCTATCTGGATCTCCGGCGCCCACGGATGGCCGACAACCTTCGAGCCAGATCGAAGGCCACCGCCGCAATCCGCCGGACACTCGACGACCTGGACTTCCTCGAGGTAGAAACCCCAACCCTGGTGGCCTCGACGCCTGAAGGCGCTCGCGACATGCTGGTGCCCTCGCGATTGAGGCAAGGCGAGTTCTACGCTCTTCCGCAATCCCCCCAGCTCTTCAAGCAATTGCTCATGATCTCGGGTGTCGAACGGTACTTCCAGATCGCCCGCTGCTACCGGGACGAGGACTTTCGGGCAGATCGCCAAGTCGAGTTCACCCAACTTGACCTCGAAGGCTCGTTCTGGGGTCAGGACGACGTGCTCTCCACGATTGAAAAGGTCCTTGCCACAGTGGTCCGGGACGTTCGTGGCATTGATGTGCCTCTTCCCTTTGATCGGTTGACCTGGCACCAGGCGATGGATCGCTATGGGAGTGACAAGCCCGATGTCCGATTCGGGATGGAGATCACCGATCTCTCGGATGTTTTCGGTGATTCAGGCTTCGGAGTCTTCAAAACAGCCTTGGACGGCGGTGGCACTGTGAGAGGAATCAATGCCGGGCCGCAGGATTGGTCGAGGGCCAGGGCGGACAAGTTGACCGACAGGGCCAAGGAATTGGGTGCCAAGGGCCTCGTATGGCTCGTCGTCGAGGAGGACGGTTCGCCTCGCTCACCCGTGGCCAAGTTCCTCTCGGACGTCGAGATCGAGGGAATCAAGACTGTCATGGAAGCCAAACCGGGGGATGTTCTCCTGATCGCCGCCGATCGCTGGAAGACGGTCGTCGAGGTTCTCGGAGGGCTGCGGCTCGATGTCGGTCGACCGGAGAAGCACGATGATCTGGCTTTCCTCTGGGTCGTCGACTTCCCCCTCTTCGAGGAGGCCGAGGATGGTTCGATCACCTTCTCTCACCACCCTTTTACGTCGCCGGCGTCGATCGATCAGATGCGCGATGATCCGGAGAATGCTCTCTCGAAGGCATACGACGCTGTCCTCAACGGCGTAGAGCTGGGAAGTGGTTCGATAAGGATCCACGATCCGGCCGTCCAACGCCAGGTTTTCGAGATCCTCGGGATCGATGCGGACGCTGCCGAACGCCGCTTCGGTTGGTTCTTGGAGGCTCTCAACTATGGGACGCCGCCCCACGGTGGCTTCGCGTTCGGTATCGATCGGCTGGTGATGGTCCTTCAGAACGAATCCTCGATCCGTGAGGTGATTCCCTTCCCAAAGACCCAAACCGGGATGGATCCGATGACGGGAGCGCCCACCTGGGTCGACGACACTCAACTCTCCGAATTGGGTGTCGGTTTGACCGCCGAAGCAAGACTCAGACGCGATGAACCCGAGGTGTCCGGCGATGAATAGCAACGAGATCCGCAAGGCCTTTATCGACTTCTTCGCCGAGAGAGACCACGAGGTCAGGCAATCGGCCTCTCTCATCCCGGTCGATCCGACATTGCTGATGACGAACGCGGGGATGGTCCCCTTCAAGCCCTACTTCCTGGGCGAGGAGGAGCCGCCGTGGAAACGCGCCGTCTCGGTCCAGAAATGCGTGCGCACGATCGACATCGACATCATCGGGACAACGAAGAGACATCTCTCCTTCTTCGAGATGCTGGGCAACTTCAGCTTTGGGGACTACTTCAAAGAGAAGGCGATTCCCTGGAGTTATGAGTTCTGCACCGAGTGGCTCGGCCTCGACCCGGAGCGTCTCTGGTACACGGTTTATGAGACCGACGACGAGGCCGCCGAGATCTGGATCGACGGAGTCGGCGTGTCCGCGACGAAGGTCCAGCGCGGTGGCAAGGACAACTTCTGGCAGATGGGGGTTCCCGGGCCATGCGGACCGGCTTCGGAGCTCTTCTGGGATCGAGGGCCCGACTTCGGGGAGGAGGGGGGTCCGATCGGCGGCAGTGAGGACCGCTTTGTCGAGATCTGGAACCTGGTCTTCATGCAGAACATCCAGGATGAGCCGTACAACGTCGTCGGCGATCTCCCGGCGAAGAACATCGACACGGGGATGGGGCTCGATCGGGTAGCGGCCGTCATGCAGGACGTGCCTTCGGTGTTCGACATCGACACGACCCGTCATGTCTTGAAGACGGCAGAGCGTTACACGAGTCTCGAGTACGGAGCCAATGAGCGGACCGACGTCTCCCTCCGAATCCTTGCCGATCACGGGCGGACCGTTACGTTCCTGATCGGTGACGGAGTCGTTCCATCCAACGATGGAAGGGGATATGTGCTCCGGCGAGTTCTGCGCCGTGCCGTGCGTCATGCCTGGCAGTACGGAGGTGAGGGTCTGGTGATCCCGCAGTTGGCGGACTCGACCATCGATGTCATGGGCGATGCTTATCCGGCGCTTGAGGAGAAGCGCGATTTCATCCTCGACGTGGTCAATCGTGAAGAGGAACGATTCAGAAGGACGCTCGACTCGGGGCATCAGCTTCTCGACACCGAGCTCTCCGACGGTGAGGAGACCCTCAGCGGCCCCACGGCATTCAAGCTCCACGACACTTTCGGCTTTCCGATCGATCTCACGAAAGAGATTGCTGCGGAGCGAGGCGTCGATGTGGATCTAGCGGGCTTCGAGATTGAGATGACAGCGCAGCGTGAACGCGCCAGGGCAGCGTGGAAGGGTGGCGAGGCGATGGCTGCCTCCGAGGTGTATCGCTCTGTGATCGACGCGCACGGCCTGTCCGAATTCGTCGGGTACGACTTCGAAGCCTCCGACGGTGTGCTGCTTTCGATGATCGCCAACGGCGAGCCCATCGAGCGCGCCGACGAGGGCGTTGAAGTGGAGCTTTTCCTCGACAAGACCCCCTTCTATGCCGAATCGGGCGGTCAGGTTGGGGACACAGGGCGGGTCGAGTCAGAGACCGGTGTTGCGCTCATCCTCGACACCCAACACGCCATCCAGGGGCTACACGGGCACCGGGCCCGCGTCACCAAGGGGCATCTGGTCACCGGCCAGCCGGTGCAGACCGCCATCGACAGCCCGCGTCGGGAGGCCGTACGCAAGAGCCACACCGGCACTCACGTGTTGCACTGGGCCCTGCGTGATGTCCTTGGTGAGCACGCCGGCCAGGCTGGATCCCTGGTCGAACCGGGTCGTCTCAGATTCGATTTCTCCCACTTCCAACAGGTGGCGCCACAAGAACTGATCGAGATCGAGGGCGAGATCAACGCCCGACTGGTCGCCAACAGCGGTGTTACGACGACGGTCACCTCCAAGCAGGACGCAGAGAAGATGGGTGCCATCGCCTTCTTCGGCGACAAGTACGGCGAGACCGTCAGGGTGGTCCAGGTCGGCAGCTTCTCCACGGAATTCTGCGGTGGAACCCATACATCCACCTCGGGACAGGTGGGTCCTCTCATCATCACGTCGGAGTCGTCCATCGGTTCCAATCTGCGACGCGTTGAGGCCCTGACCGGAATGGCCGCCTACGACCACCTCGTCTCGGTGCGAACAGCCCTGTCGAAGACGGGCAACGTCCTGAAGGCTGCCCCCGGTGACGTGCCTGCCCGCGTCGAGCAATTGCTCGATCGGGTGACTGGGCTGGAGAAGGAGTTGGACGAGATCCGACGCAAGGAACATGGTTCTGCTGCCGAGGAGCTGGCCGCCGGTGCGGAAAGGGTTGGCGAAGTATCTCTGGTAGTCGCCGATGTGGGCGACGTCGCAGGAAACGAGCTACGCGAGATTGCGCTTGGGATACGCGATCGGATCCCCGGTCCGAGCGCTGTTGTGGTCGGGTCGGGGGCCGGCGGGAAGGGCGCATTGATTGGCCTGCTCACGAAGGATCTCGTCGAAAGGGGCCTTTCTGCCTCCGAGATGATCGCGGCACCCGCAAGAGCCCTGGGAGGAGGCGGCTCCCGTGATCCCGAGTTGGCTCAGGCCGGAGGACCCAAGGGGGATCGACTGGACGAAGCCCTGGACACTGCCAGGACAGAGGCGGAGCGGACCCTGGCCGCGCTGTGACTCGGTTCCTCGGAGTCGACTACGGCACCAAGAGGGTCGGGCTTGCGCTTTCAGATGGATTGGGAATCACGGCTCGCCCCCTCGAGGTTGTGAAGCGCTCCGACGCTGTGGACCGCATCAAGGCGGTGACGAACGAATACGAGGTGTCGGTGGTGGTGATCGGCATGCCGACGGGTCTGAGCGGCGGCGAAGGGGTCTCTGCCGCTGGTGCCAGGGAACTCGGCGCAGAACTCTCTGACACCCTTGGAGTGACGGTGAAGTATCTCGACGAGAGGTTCACCTCGCGGATTGCCGAGTCGTCGTTGCTCGAGTCGGGCATGAGGAGAAGGGAGCGACGTGCAACGGTGGACAAGGTCGCAGCTGCCATCATTCTCCAGGATTACCTGGATTCTCGTTCCCGGTAGGGGAACCAACACCAACCCGCATACGTCGAACACCGTGAGTACATGACATTCGAGCCAGTACCCCAAGAGCCCATCTGGGCCCGCATCCTCAAGATCGCAACGGCGATTGCCCTTGTGGTCATCGCTGCTGTGGCCGTGATCGGCGGTGCCGGGTACCTGGGTCGTCAGGTGGGGGCAGCGATTGGCCCTGACGATGTGACCGGCACACCGGTATCGGTCGAACCAGGATTGGCCGTCACGGTCGAGATCCCGGCCGGTTCTTCCGGTCAGGACATCGGAGCGATGCTCGCCGCACAAGGAATCGTCCACTCGGCGCTCGAATTCGAGGTCGCAGTTCGCAACGTTGACGCAGGACAGCGTCTCCAGGCCGGTTCCTACGATTTCACGACTCTCATGGATCCGGCCGAGGTCGTGGCGATGGTCGTGTCCGGCCCGGCGCCCGCGGTCTATCGCGTTACCGTCGTCGAGGGACTCACCGTCGAGGAGATTCTCGTGTCTCTGAGTGAGGACACGCCTCACGATTACTCCGACTTCGAGACGGCTCTGCTCGATGACGTCGTTTCCACATCCCTCAAAGAGATGCCCACTGAGATCGGGTTGGAGGACTGGGAGGGTCTGCTCTTCCCCGACACCTACGAGTTCTCGAACTCCGCATCGGCCGGAGACATCCTGCAACGAATGGCTTCGACGATGGAGCAGCGGGTCAACTCGATTGACTGGTCGGCGTGGGAGGATCTCGGCTACACCGAGTATGAAGGAATTATTCTTGCTTCACTGATCGAGACCGAGGTTCTCCTCGATTCCGAACGCCCCACAGTCTCGAGTGTCATCCACAATCGTCTTGCTAACCAGTGGGCGCTCGACATCGACGCCACGGTTCTCTATGCCCTTGGCACACATGATGTCACTCAGTTCGATAACACCGTCGACTCGCCATACAACACCTACCTGGTCCAGGGGTTGCCGCCTACGCCGATTGCCTCGCCAGGGCGAGCCTCGCTGGAGGCTGCCGCCGCCCCTTCGACCACGCCGTTCTTCTTCTACGTCCTGTCAGACCTGGAGGGGAACCACGCGTTTGCGGAGACGCTCGACCAGCACAATGCCAACGTGGCACAAGCCCGCGAGGACGGTGTCCTTCCGTAGGAGTCTGTCACACTGTCCCGGGTGAGCCGATCTCCTCGCTTTGCCGTTCTGGGCAGTCCGATAGCTCACTCGCGATCTCCGGCGATCCACGCCGAAGCCATGCGTTTGGCCGGCATCGACGGCACATACGAGGCGATCGAGGCCGACGAAGACGTTCTGAACCGGATGATCAGGATGCTCAGGTCGGGTGAAATCCAAGGTCTGAACGTCACGATGCCGCTGAAAGAACCGGCGGCGAGGTTTTCGGACACACTCACCGAGGAGGCGGATAGTGCCGGATCGGCAAACACTCTTCGCTACAGGGATGGGTCGATAGAGGGTCACAACACAGACCTGGTCGCCTTTCAGTCGATATTCCATTCCGCTGCATTTCGCGACCTCGAGAACGTCCTGATCCTCGGTTCAGGTGGCTCGGCCCGGGCCGCCTTGTCCGTAGCTTCGGGAGGGAACACTTATCTGTCGGCCCGGAGCGCGGTCAAAGCAGCGGCACTCGCCGAGATGTTCGATTGCCAGGTTGTTCCATGGGTCGTGCCCGTTGGGGGTTCCTTGGTGGTGAACGCGACGCCATTGGGTATGAAAGGGGAGAGCCTGCCGGCAGGCATCCTGGAGGCAGCACAGGGTCTCATCGACCTCCCGTATGGCTCCGGGACCACCCCCGCCGTTGAGGCGATGAGATCTTTGGGACTGCCGGTGATCGACGGATACGAGTTTCTGGCCAGGCAGGCAGCCGAGGCATTTCTATGGTGGACGGGGGTCGTCATTGCGCTGGCTCCGCTGGTCGCCGCTGCGAGAAACGGCTAAAGGCGGGCCCAGTGGAGGCCGAAACGACCTGCGAGGCTTAACAAAAGCAAGGAGCTGAAGGTGTCTCTTTCTGGGAACTTGGGATTCGTCTCGCTAGACGAAGTATTGCGACTTCTGACCCGCTCGGAACAGCAGGGCTCGGTTGACGTGAGTGGGGAAGGCGTCCGCGGCCGAATCTTTGTGACCAATGGCGGAATCGCCCTGGCCACTACAGCTGATGACTCCAGTCTCCGACAGCATCTGATCAAGTCGGGTTTGGTCGATGAGACCTACATGCAGTCCGTCGAATCCGGCCAGGCGTCGTTTGCGCCGACCGCCGAGGATACGGGCGGGGGGCTGGTTCAGCTCCTCCGCGAGATGAGTGTCGAGAGCATTTATCAGATGGGCCTCAAGGGCGATGCGTTCGAGGTCAGCGAAGGACTGAGCACCCGATTCGCGAGTCCCGAGATCTTTGAACTGGAGCAACTCCTCGACGACTCCCGCCAGCGTCTGACTGAGTGGACCGACGTCTCGAGAACAGTCTCCGATCTCGATGCACCGCTTTTCTTCCGCACCGACCTCGGCGATCGCGAGGACGTCAAGATCGATCGTGATGGTTGGCGGGTCCTCAGCCACGTAGGCTCGGAATCGACTGTATCCGATCTCGCCGAGCGTCTCGGCACGACCGAGTTTTGGACTGCACGTGCTGCTGCAAACCTGATGAACCAGGACCTGCTGGAGATTGGTGGTGCGCAGACAGAGGAGTCGGCTGCCATCGAGACACCCGAGTGGGAGAGCGCTACGCCGGAGACGGCAGAGTCCTCGAGCCCCGACGAGTCATGGTGGGAGGAACCGGGCGACGAGTCTGAAGAGCCGGCCGACCACGAAGCGGAGTCTGTAGCCACAGATGTCTTCGAGGGTGCTGAAGAGCCGAGCCCTGTCGCCGAATCCGAACCCGTCGAAGACGAGTATGTCGAGGCTGCCGACGAAGAGGCTGAGGAGACCGACGAAGAGTCGCTGATTCCAGCCATCGCAGAGGCTTCCGACACCGCCGACGTGGAAGAAGACACCGAAGCGTTTCTGGAGAAGGTCTTCTCAGAACTCGACTCGCCACCCGAAGAGCCGTCCTCCCAGGATGAGGGTCACGGCCTCTTGCGGCGGCGCAGGCTGGGTGCAATCCGCGACATTTCTGGCGACGCATAGATCACTCTCACGCAAACCAAAGCTAAATTGCTCCGGCGGTGACACTTGTCCTCGTCGGAGCTCTTGGTTTCGTGATGGGCCTTGCCGCTCATGATCTCGCCATCCAAGGGCTGACCGACAACCTGAAGCTTCGTCCCTTGGTGGGAGTCTGCCCCACATGCCATACCAACCGAGGGTGGCACCATCTGCGCTGCCCGGAGTGTGGTCGTCACATCCAGCGGGAGCCCGTCGTTGCGACGGTCACGGCTCTCGTATCCGTCGCCTTCGCCCACGGACTGGGGATCGAACTGATCCTGCTGCCTTATCTGGGATTCTTGCTCCTGACGATGGCCCTGGTGGTCACGGATCTCGAAGAATTCCGTATCGTCGACCGCCTGAATCTGCGTGGCTCGCTGGCCCTTGGCGCGGTCCTCGGCGCAGTTGCAGTTTCGTTGGGAGAATCCGGTGCTCTGTGGAGGGGGATGCTGGGCGCGGCCGCATACTTCGCGGGAGCAACCATCTTGTGGCTGGCAGTCAGAGGACGGGGATTTGGCGCAGGTGACGTCAAGCTGGCGCCGATTCTTGGCCTGTTCACAGCGTACATCTCCTGGGGCACTCTCGGCTGGGCCCTGTTCGCCATGGCCATCATCGGAGGGGTCATCGCCATTGCAATGGTCGCCATGGGCGCAGCGCGGATGAAGACCGAACTTCCCTATGGCCCCCCAATGATCATCGGCGCCTGGCTGGCAATCGTCCTGGCCGGGATCGGCACTTTCCCGATTCCGACGTAGCATCCGGCGATGCTCAGGTTTCTCACTGCCGGCGAATCGCACGGACCGGGCCTCGTCACCATCGTCGAAGGCCTGCCCAAAGGGTTGTCTGTATCCAAAGAGGACTTCCAGAGAGAGCTCGCCCGCCGGCGCGCCGGCCATGGGCGGGGAAATCGGATGGCTATCGAGGCCGACGAACTCGAGATCATCGGGGGAGTGCGGCATGGGCAGACCCTGGGTTCCCCGGTCTCGGTGCTCATCCGGAATACCGAATGGCCCAAGTGGAGCGAGATCATGAGCACGAGCCCAGGCGACACCGGCAAGGAGGTGACGCGGCCGCGACCGGGCCACGCAGATCTCGCCGGCATGATCAAGTACGAAACTGACGATGCCCGTGACATCCTCGAACGGGCGTCTGCTCGGGAAACGGC
>JAYEGJ010000157.1:0-22982 GCA_034658975.1 Actinomycetota bacterium | reverse complement strand
CGCCCAAGACGCCGCACGACGTTGTCGCTGTTCTCCACCACGCTTCGGAAAAGGGCCTGAACGTTCAGGTGTGGGGCGGGGGAACCCGTTCGGGTTTTGGATCACCGCCTCCGGCCGACATCCTGGTGTCGACCGACCGACTGGCCGACGTCGAGGTCTATGAGCCGGACGATCTCACCGTTGTGGTTGGCGCCGGAGCGAGAGTTGACCAGATCGGGTCGATGCTCGCCGAACACAATCAAAGCGCGGTGCTCCCCGAGGTCCCCGGGTCGTCGACTCTGGGCGGGGTGATCGCAGCGGGCGCGTCCGGTCTGCGTCGAGGGCGCCTGTTCGGGACGAGAGAGCGTCTGTTGGAGACGACCGTGGTCACCGGCGACGGGCGAATCGTCCGGGGCGGGGGCCGCGTGGTCAAGAACGTCACCGGGTACGACGTGCCAAGGCTGCACTTCGGTGCCTTCGGGTCTCTCGGGATCATCGTCTCCGTTTGCCTCAAGCTCTGGCCGGTGCCACCCGCCGCAGCAACGGTGCGCGTCGACCATCCGGAGGCAGCGTCGTCCATCGCCCGCCCCCTTGCCATCCTGGAGGAGAACGCAGGATCGCGGGTCTTCGTATGGGGGACCGAGGCCGAGGTTGAGAGCAAGATCAGGCGGCTTGGGGGAGACAGCCAGCCAGGGCATGACTGGCCGTCTGACCCATCAGGGGACTTCCGGTGGTCGCTGCGCCTGCCTCCGGCGTTGACCGCCGAGGGGATCCGCCGGCTCCCATCGGACTGGCGTTACCTCGCCGTTCATGGCGTCGGGGAGATCCGTGCCGCCTCCGGGACCATCGAGGGCGCCGCCGACCTGCGCTCTTGGGCAGAGACCACCGGGGGGCATCTGGTGGTTGCAGAAGCACCATCCGATTCCCTCGACGGCTTCGATCCCTGGGGAACCCCACCGCCGGGACTTCGACTCCAGAGCGATCTGATCGCCCAGTTCGACCCGGCCCGCGTGATCAATCCGGGTCGTCTCCCGGGAGGCCTTTGATGGCCTGGGTGACCGCTGACCACCCCACCATCGACGAACTCAACGCCTGCGTGCAGTGCGGCCTATGTCTTCCCGTCTGCCCTACGTTCCGGATGACGGGCAGGGAGACGGCGTCGCCACGTGGCCGGCTCCACGCCATGACTGCTGTGCACGAAGGCGTGGTCGACGTGGATGAGGCATTCGCCGGCATACTCGACCTGTGTCTCGGCTGCCGGGCCTGTGAGCCGGTTTGTCCTGGTCTCGTTCCCTACGGGCGGGCCCTGGAGGGGGCCAGGGCGGAGATCGTGGCCCAGGTCCCCGGGCGACAGATGCGCTACAAGCGTCTCGTTGGCTCGGTTTCTTCCAGGAGCCTGATGAGAGCGGGAGGGACTTTGTTGTCGCTGGCCCAGTCGCTTCGACTCACCGGGCTGGCGCCCAAGAGACTCGCTCGGATCAGTGCTGGAGCCCGCAGCCTCCGCGGCCGTTCCGGACCCACCATCGGGCATGTCGGGGGCTCGGGAGAGGCAGGGACCGTCGGGTTCCTCTCCGGCTGCATCCAGGACGAGTGGTTTCGACCGGTCAATCGAGCGGCCATCGTATTGCTGGAGATGGCAGGCCACCGGGTCGAGGCCCCGAGTTCGCAGACCTGCTGCGGTGCCCTGGCCGCTCACGACGGCCGGGCGGCCGAAGCTCACGAGCTGGCGGATAGGAATGCAGTGACCTTCGCCGGTTACGACCAAATCGTTGCCACGGCTGCGGGATGCTCGGCTCACCTGGCGGCCTATTCGCACTGGACGGAGCGAGGCGAATCGGTTGGCTCTCGGACGGTCGATATCACTGTCGCCGTTGCCCGAGCAATCGAAGAGGGGCGGCTGCCGAGGCTTTCCGGCACCCGCGGGCAGATAGCCATCCAGGACCCGTGCCACCTCCGTCATGCGCAGAGAGTCATCAGGGAGCCTCGATTGATTCTGGAGGCTGCCGGCTTCGAGGTGGTCGAGATAGACGAGGCCGGCTTCTGCTGCGGCGCCGCCGGTCTCTACACGGTCTTGCAGCCGGAGGCATCGGAGCATTTGGGAAACCAAAAGGCCGACCAGATACGTTCGACTGGTGTGACCCGTGTTGCCTCGGCCAATCCGGGCTGTGAAATGCAACTGCGGAGCCACCTCGACGACAACCATGAGGTAAAGCACCCGATCGAGTGGTATTTGGAAGCTCTGGAAGAGCAGAGTCAAGGGAATTCATGACCGAAAGCACTGCAAGGCAGTCATCAACGACCGCCCAGAAATCGTCGACATTCTCGATGCTCAAACGTTACGCGGTCCTCGCCTACGGCGCCCTGGGGACCATGCTCGACGTTGGCCTGATGGTGCTGGGAGCGATATTGGTCGGGCTGGCGATGTCTGTGCTTCTCGCTGGATTCGATCTGGTCGATGTCGTCATGGAGCTGCCGACGGCGACGATGCTTGCCTCTGCCCTGGTGTTGGCGGTTGCGGGTCTGTTCTGTCTCGGAGTGGCGTCGGAGGGCCCATTGGGCCGGGGACGCCGGCTCACGGGGTTCAAGCTCTGGGAGGTGGGCATCGGCCGCACCATTGCTGTTTTCGCGGTCGGATTCGGAGCCATCTTCCTCTACGGGATTCTCAACGGACTCCTCGACGGCATGCCGGATCCTCTGGTGAAGGGCGCCCAAGCCATACGAGCAGTCGGCATCTCCGGGATGACGGTCGTGCCCCTCATCGGGGTACCGCTATCTCTGGCAGCCCGAGTTGCTCCGACCAAGATCGAGTGGGTCCATCGCCTCGACGTTCCCGTGATGTTCATCGTGTGGGCGATCGCCGCCATGATGATCCTCGTCTAGAACCGTTTCCTAATGTTGTGGAGCCGGTATACCGAACCTGCGCCGCGTAGAACGCGGATTTAGACGGCGAGCGAGTAGACCAGAACTTCTTTGGGGTTCCCTCCGGCCCTCGCCAGGGTCTCGGTCATCCAGGGAACGTTGGGTGTCTTCACCGACAATTCCGCAAGGCTGCGTGAAGCCGCCAG
Source organism: Actinomycetota bacterium (assembly GCA_034658975.1). Classification (GTDB taxonomy): domain Bacteria; phylum Actinomycetota; class Acidimicrobiia; order Spongiisociales; family ZC4RG35; genus SZUA-217. Next base: position 19,938 of record JAYEGJ010000157.1, on the reverse strand, counting down.
CCCGATAAGGGAGTCCACCAGTCGGGGTGCCTCCTCGGGGCTGGTGGCCAGCCAGATGGAGCGCATGAACTCTTCGCCTGTCTCATCGGCGATGACCCAGCCGCTCGGGGACTGATAGAGGGTTTTCGCTCTGGCCGCCTCGGCCAGGTCTCCCGGTGTCGCCTTGCGCCACCGCCAACCGTCGGCAAGAAGCTCGCGGCCGTCGTGGGCGAGGTCGCTCGCCGACCAGAACATCCACGCTGCGTCGACATCGGCGCGGTGAGCCGGCCGGAGCCGTCGATCTTCACCTACGACGGGATGGTTGTCAGTTTCGAAGAAGGCGTAAACCCATCGTGACGTCACCCGGTAGCCCAGAGCCTCGACCTGGCTTCTCGCTGCAACATTGTCGGCCTCGGTGGTGAGGCGAACAATCCGTGCACCGTGTTTCCGTGCCCACTCGACGCCGAAACTGTTCATCGCCGAACCCATCCCCGATCGTTTGTGATCGGGGTGGACCCGGGCCGCCTCCAGCCATCCCTCGGTGTCCGAGAGCATCAGCGCATGGGCAACGGCCACCGGTTCTCCGCCATCGTCCTCGCAGACGATGACTTCAGAGTCCGCGCTCTCGATCCAACCCATGATCCTGTCGGGGACGTAATCACCCCACTCGAAGGTGTCCGTTGTCCATGGCACGATCGATGACACGTCGTCGGGACGGGCCAGCCGCACTGTGAAGGCCACGGCTACATCCGATCGGGTGTCTCGATGCCCAGCAGGCCGAGGAGGCGTTCCAGAGCCGCAAGAGTCCAGGACGAAAGAGTGAGCCAACTCGCCTGCCGCACCGGGTCGGGCTCGGAAAGGATGTGGCAGACGTCGTAGAACCGATTGAACTGGCCGGCGAGGCCGTGGGCGTACTCGGCCACATGGTTGGGCGCTCGAAGGTCGACGGCGCGGTCGACTACTTCCGGAAGATGCAGAAGGTCGAGAACCAGAGCGCGCTCCACGTCGAGAGTCAGTCCGGATATCTGGCCCGGAGCAAGATTCTTCTTGTCTGCCTTTCGCAAGATCGACTTGATCCTCACCGCGGCGTACTGGAGATATGGGCCGGTCTTTCCCTCGAAGGAGCTGAATCGATCCAGGTCGAAGATGTAGTCGGAGCTTCGGTTGTTGATCAGGTCACCGAACTTCAGGGCGGCGATACCGACCTGGTGGGCGATGCGCTCCCTCTCCTCCTCGGGATACTTCTCAGCGAGGTGTGCCTCGTCGAGACGGGCCCGCGCCGCTTCTCTTGTCATCGAGATGACATCGCCGAGCCTTACGACGCCGCCCTCTCTCGTTTTAAAGGGTTTCCCATCAGGCCCGTTCATCGTCCCGAACTCGATGTGCTCGAGTCCGACACGCTCCGGGGCGATGCCTCCCTTGCGGGCGGCCCTGAAAACCTGCGTGAAATGGTCTCCCTGCCTTCGATCGACCACGTAGAGGATGAGATCGGCCCTGAGATCCTCAACACGCATCTCGACGGTGGCCATGTCGGTCGTCGAGTAGAGGAACCCCCCGGCCGACGATTGGAGAATCAGCGGCGGCCACTCTCGATTGTCCGCGGGCCGTTCGACTCTCACGACGAGCGCACCCTTGGATTCCTCGGCCACACCGGAATCCCGCAGCACGTCGACCATCGGCTGAATTCGGTCGTGCACGTCGGACTCGCCGTACCAGAGGTCGAAGTTGACTCCGAGTGAGGCGAAGTCCTTCCTTTGTGACGCCTCGGACACCGACTTCATCTGTGCCCAGACCTTTCGGTAGGCAGGGTCGCCCTGCTGGAGGCGGACGGTGGCCTCCCTTGCCGTCTGAGCGAACTCGTCGTCCTGACGGGCCCGCTCGGACGCCTCCGGGTAGATCCGCTGGAGGTCGTCGAGAGTGATGGAGGCAGGGTCGATGCTCTCTTCGGTCACCGCAGAGATGAGGAGGCCCATCTGGAATCCCCAGTCTCCGAAGTGGGGGTCGCGAATGACGTGATGGCCGGCGAAGCGGAACAGACGAGCCAGCGAGTCGCCGATGATCGTGGCCCGCAGATGGCCTACGTGCATGGCCTTTGCGACGTTTGGTCCGGCGTAGTCGACCACCACCGTCAACGGGTCGCCCGTTGGTGCATGGCCGAGTTGGTCGTCGTGGGCGGTGGTGTTTGCCCAGACTTCGAGGGTGGCGTCGGTGAGGCGGATGTTGACGAACCCGGGCCCGGCGATGTCGGTGTCAGCGATCTCTTCGGCTGTGGCGAGCGCCTCCGCTATCTGAGTGGCGATGTCCCTGGGTGGACGGCCGACTTCTCCCGCAGCGGCCATCGCCCCGTTGCATTGGAACTGGGCGAGTTCGGGTCGCTGGGATGGCACCACCTGGCCGAAGGCGGGATCCAGGCCCATCTCTGCGAAGGCAGAGCCGGCCAGTTCGGAGAGATATGACTGGAGAGACATCGTCGGGAAGGTTAGAGCTAGTGCCCCGACCACAAACGTTTACCGCGTTCAGGACGGCAGTGACGCCCCTGGCTGTGTCCTCGTCCTCGACGAACGGACGGGTGCGCCAACGTCGCTGCGTCCTTGCCAAAGACGTCCCTGCCTCGCCCTGAACATCACCAACGTTTATGGCCAGAGCACTGGCTTTGTCCGTTGGATCGGCGATTTGGCGGGTGTCGGGATGTGTCAGACTCCGGGCACCTGTTGAAAGGACGAGGGATGTCCCGGCCGATGACTGAGGAAGATCGCTGGCTCTTTGCGGAGGGCCGCCACGATCGTGCCTACGAGGTCATGGGCGCACACCTCGACGAAGACGGGGCCTGGTTCAGGGTATGGGCTCCGAACGCTCGGGCCGTGTCGGTCCTGACCGATGGAAATGGATGGACGCCGGGAGCGGACGCCCTTGTCTCGTCGAACGAAGGAATCTGGGAGGGTCACGTCGCAGGGGTCGGGGCAGGCACTACCTACAAGTACGCCGTCCGGACCGACCACGGCACCCTGACCAAGATCGACCCCTTCGCGTTTCACAACGAGCTGCCACCGGACACAGCTTCGATGGTGTGGGATCTGAGTCATGAGTGGGGAGACGAGGAGTGGGTCTCGGATCGGGGGACTCATCTCGCCCACGATGCGCCCGTCAGCATCTACGAGCTCCACCTTGGTTCCTGGCGCCCCGGGTACCCGGTGCCGTTCCGCGACCTGGCGGATCCCCTGATCAGCCATCTTCAGACGCACGGTTTCTCCCACATCGAACTGCTCCCGGTGATGGAGCATCCTTTCTACGGGTCATGGGGATACCAGCTCACCGGGTATTTCGCCCCCACGGCTCGTTACGGAAGGCCCCAGGATTTCATGTTCTTCGTCGACAGCCTCCACCAGGCCGGCATTGGAGTCATCCTCGACTGGGTTCCGTCGCACTTTCCTACCGATGACCATGCTTTGGCGCTGTTCGACGGGACGTCGCTATACGAGCATCCGGACCCACGCCGGGGTTTCCAGCCTGAGTGGGGCTCGATGGTGTTCAACTACGGACGCAACGAGGTGAGGTCCTTCTTGAGGTCTTCGGCCCACTTCTGGGTCGATCACTATCACGTCGACGGCTTCAGGGTCGATGCGGTGGCTTCGATGCTCTATCTCGACTACTCGCGCAAGCCCGGCGAGTGGGCACCAAACGAACATGGAGGCAACCATCACCTGGAGGCGATCTCATTTCTCCAGGACGTGAATGAGTCGATCCAGACGACCCACCCCGGGGTGAAGATGATCGCCGAGGAGTCGACGGCCTTCTCGGGCGTGACCCGGTCGCCAATGGACGGAGGCCTCGGGTTTGCCTGGAAATGGGACATGGGTTGGATGAACGACACGCTCGACCACTTCTCGCGTGAGCCGGTCCATCGGTCGCATCATCAGAACGAATTGACCTTTCGTTCGATGTACGCCGGTTCCGAGGCTTTCGTGCTGCCTCTGTCCCACGACGAGGTAGTCCACGGGAAGGGCTCGCTTCTCGGCCGAATGCCCGGTGACGATTGGCAGCGGTACGCCAATCTTCGGCTGCTGCTGGCCTACCAGTGGACGCTCCCGGGAAAGAAGCTGTTGTTCATGGGTGGAGAGCTGGGCCAGCCGACGGAGTGGGATCACGAGGGCTCTCTGCCTTGGGAGCTCCTCGAGGACGCCCGTCATCGTGGCATCAGCAACCTGATTGCCGACCTCAACAAGCTCTATCGCTCCGAGCCGGCGCTCCATGAGAAAGACCATGATCCTGGTGCCTTCGAATTCCGTCTCGACGATCCTGCGGAGGGTGTGCTCGCGTGGCTGCGGTGGGGTGAACCCCCGCGCCCGGTGCTCATAGCGATGGGCACCACCCCGGGGCCGAGGACTCGAAGCGTGAGTGTGCCGAGCAACGGTGCGTGGGTGGAACTGCTCAGCACCGACGCAGTTCGCTACGGCGGGGCCGGAGTTGGAAACCCTGGAGTGGTCATCGCCTCCGACGGTTTTCTCGACGTGACAATCCCACCATTGGGTCTCGTAGTGTTGATTCCGAAGGAGTGAGATGAGTCAGAACGTGGTAAGCCAGCGTCGGGTCCTCTCGATCGTGCTGGCAGGTGGAGAAGGAAGAAGGCTGTACCCGCTGACCGACCTTCGGGCTAAACCCGCGGTCCCCTTTGGCGGGCACTACCGGATCATCGACTTCGCCCTGTCGAACCTGGTCAACGGTGGATTCCGACGGATCGTCGTGTTGACTCAGTACAAGTCCCACAGCCTCGACGTCCACCTCTCCCGCACCTGGCGGATGTCGAACCTGCTGGGCAACTACGTGACGTCGGTCCCGGCCCAGATGCGTCAGGGCCCCCGCTGGTTTCTTGGCTCCGCGGACGCCATCTTCCAGAATCTCAACCTGTTCCGCGACGAGCATCCGGAGTATGTATTCGTGTTCGGGGCCGACCACATCTATCGGATGGACCCTTCACAGATGCTCAGCCAGCACATCGAGTCGGGCGCGGGTATCACGGTGGCGGCCATCCCGGTGCCCCTCGAGGAGGCGACCGAGTTTGGCGTGATCGAACGAGGAGAGGGCACGCGGATCGACGCATTCGTCGAGAAGCCGGACCACCCGAAGCACATACCTGGGGATGACACACTGGCCTACGTGTCGATGGGTAACTACGTCTTCACCGCCTCGGCGTTGATCGACCTTGTGACAGCCGATGCGGAAAGAGATGACTCGGCACACGATCTTGGCGCCAACATCGTCACTTCCGCCGTCGAGCAGGGCATAGCCCACGTATACGACTTCGCCGAGAATGTCATCCCCGGTTCAACCGAGCGAGATCACGGCTACTGGCGTGACGTGGGAAGCATCGCTTCATACTTCGATGCCCAGATGGACCTCGTCCATCCCGAGCCGGTTTTCAACCTCTACAACTCGGACTGGCCGATCTTCACCGATGTGCGTCCGTATCCGCCGACCAAGCTGGTCGCCTCGTTAGAGCACGGCGCACCGAGCGTTGCCCACGCCATCCTGGCGAACGGGGTTGTTGTCACCGGAGCGCATATCGAGCGAGCGGTGATACATCCGAGAGTGCGTGTCGAGAAGGGCGCCGAACTTTCAGATGCTGTGGTCTTCGACCAGTGCCGCATAGGTGAGGGTGCCGTCGTCCGCCGAACAATCCTCGACAAGAACGTTGATGTTCGCCCTGGCGCTGAGGTGGGAGTCGATCTTGAGAAGGACAGGAAGCGGGGCTTCACCGTTACCGATGAGGATCTGGTGGTGGTGCCCAAGAACGCCGTGGTCGAATGACCCAACCCGGTGACGCTCAGATCAACTGTCGATACAGCTCCAGATAACGGGACGCCGAAGCCTCCCAGGACCAGTCGATCTCCATGCCGCGCCGTTGAATCCCTAAACGGCGAGAGGGGACGCGATAGGCACGGAGAGCCCGGTGGAGTGCGTCGACGATCCCACCAACGTCGGCTGTCGTGGTGAGAAAACCGGTGCCGCGTCTGCGATGCATGTCATCGTCGATGATCGTGTCCCGGAGCCCGCCGACTGCGGTGGCGACCGGGATCGTCCCGTATCTCATGGCCTGCATCTGATTCAGTCCACAAGGTTCGAATCGGCTGGGCATCAGGAGCAGATCCGAGCCTGCGAATATCAGGTGGGACAGTGGCTCTTCATAGGCATTGATGAAGGCGACCCGATCGGGCATCTGGGCTGCGAGCTCCATCGCCCAGTCGGCGAGGATTCGCTCCCCCGATCCCAGAATGACGAGACGGGCACCCATCCCTTCGAGGTGGACGGCCGACTGAAGGGCGATGTCGACGCCCTTTTGTTCGGTGAGGCGGGTGACCATGCCGATGATGGGGTCTCCGCCCGACCAGCCGGCGCGCTTCTCGAGCGCCGCTCGACAGTCGTCCTTTCCTCCGAGATCCGCCGCGGTGAAATTGGCAGGAATCAGCGGGTCGCTTGTCGGGTCCCATTGCAGGGTGTCCAGTCCATTGACGATTCCCGACACCGCGTCGCCACGCCATCGGATCGCCTCGTCGAGTCCTTGCCCGAACTCGGGGGTTCGGATTTCTTCCGCGTATGACGGGCTCACCGTCACAACCCGATCGGCGAGGGCGATCGCGCCGGAGAGGGGGTTGGTGCCGCCCCACCATTCGAAAGACTCCGGCCTATGCGGGATTCTCTTGAGCCACTTGCCGTCGGTGAAGCCCTGGTATGCGAGATTGTGGATGGTGAGAACGGTCGGCGGAGGGTCGGTTAGGAACCCCAGGACCGCGCCGGTGTGCCAGTCGTTGCAGTGGACGATGTCGGGCGCAAGGTGATCGGCGAGAGCGGCGACGGCCGCCGAAAAGGCCATATAGCGGTTGGTATTATCCGACCAGCCCACCCCGTACGGATCGAGATATGGATGTGACCGGGGGAAGCCCTCCACCTCGATCAGCGTCAGCGGAGTCCCATCTGGCAGAAGGCCGGTCCGGGCCGATGCCTCACCGACCCACTCGGGCACATCAAGTGAGGTTCGATCCTCCGAGTCGAGAGACCAGCCCTCGTGGTCGGGAAGCACGGTGGTCACCTTGGTCCTTCCGGCGAGCAGGGCGCTACGCAGCCCGGCAACGGCGTCAGCCAGTCCGCCGACCTTGATCAGCGGGCTTAGCTCTGCGGTGGCGAGGAGGACGTGCATTTGAGTAGGAGGAGGGCGAGAGGGTCTACGTTCACGCTATCGCCTTCTTGGCGGTCCTCAACGGTTGGATCGGAAGTGTCCAGAATCGTTGCCCATTCTCCGTGGGGGAGTGTGACCAGATCCGGGTCGAGACCGGTGTTGGCGACAAAGAGAAGGTCGGGTTCGCCGGAGACCTGGAGGACGAGTGTTGAGAGCCCATGATCGTGCCAGTTGGCGACCGGCTCCCCGTCGACACCGAACCATTCGCCCTCGAGGGGCCCGACATGTCCTTTGGTTCCGTTGAACCATGACTGGCCGACGATCTTCCGCGCCGACTGTCTCAATCGGATTAGGCGGGCCGTGAACTCGATCAGTTCCTCATCGACGGTCGACCAGTCGAACCATGACATCGGCGAGTCCTGGCAGTAGACGTTGGTGTTTCCCTGCTGGGTGCGGCCCAACTCGTCGCCACCCAACAGCATGGGGACGCCGTTGGCGAGCAGGAGCGTCGCAAGCATGCTGCGACGGCGCCGATTCCTGAGCTCGGTTATCTCGGTGTCATCCGTCGGACCTTCGATCCCGGTGTTCCATGCGTGTTGGTTGTGTGTCGGGTAGTGGTCTTCGCCGTTGGCTTCGTTGTGGCTTTCTTGATAGGTCACCAGGTCGGCCAGGGTCGGACCGTCGTGTGCGGTCACGAAGTTGATCGAACTCGTCGGGGGGCGCTCCGGGGCGAAGATGTCCGACGACCCCAAGGCGCGTGTGGCGAGCTCTGGCAGCATGCCCGGTGTTGCCTTCCAGGCGTCTCGGACCGTGTCCCGAAATCGATCGTTCCACTCACGCCAGGGTTGGGGGAACCCCCCGAGCCGGTATCCATCGTGACCCATATCCCAGGGCTCGGCGATCAGCTTGAGCGAGGAGAGCAAAGGGTCGGCGGCGACTTCTTCGAGGAATCTGCTTTCTCCTTGCGAACCGCGGAGCAGGGCGCTGGCCAGATCGAAACGAAACCCATCGACTTGGTACGTGGAGGCCCAATGCCTCAGTGAGTCGAGGGCGAGATCGTGGACGGGGGCTGACCCGAGATCAAGAGTGTTTCCGGTGCCCGTCACGTCGTCGTAATCCCCATCATGGCCATGGCGGTAATAGCCGCGGTCGTCCAGTCCTCGAAAGGAGAGCCACGGGCCCGTCTTGCCGCCTTCCCCGGTGTGATTCAGGACCACGTCGATGACCACCTCGAGTCCGGCTTCGTGGAGTGCGGTAATCATGGAGCCGACCTCATCGACTACGCCCTGCGGGGTTTCCGACATCGCGTACTCGGCGTGGGGAGCGAAAGGAGTGATGGGCATATACCCCCAGTACTGCCTCAGACCACGTTCCAAAAGGTATTCCTCGTGGACGAATTGGGAGATCGGTAGCAGTTCGATCGTTGTCACCCCGAGCCTGAGCAGGTGAGCGATGATCGGCTCCGATGCGAGACCCGCGTATGTGCCTCGCAGTTCGGGCGAGACCTCGGGGTGAGTCTGGCTGATCCCCTTGATGTGCATCTCGTAGATGACGGTCTGCGCCCAGGGAATGCGGATGGGAGGAGTTGGAGTGGTGGAGGGTGGCCCGACCACGACCGAACGCGGCATGTGCGGGGCGCTGTCCTGATCGTCATCGGTCCGGAGCGCAGGATGCCAGTCGACGTGCCCCGAAACCGCTCTCGCCCTCGGGTCGAGGAGGAACTTGGACGGTCGATGACCCTCACCATGGGCGCGAAAGCCGTATCGGGTTCCCATGGCAACACCTCTCACCAGCCCGCGGTGTATTGGGCCCGTTTGGTCGGTCAGGCGATGGCATGCCTCGCCATCAGGTCCGTCGATGCAGACCTCGACGTATTCGGCGGTTGGTGAATGGACGGCGAACCACACTCCGTCGGAGGTGGGCGTCGCTCCAAGAGGGTGGTCTCCAGGGGACACGAGAGAAATGGTACCGGGGGGAGTTCCGAAAGGGTGCGTTAGTACGCAGCCAGCTCCCGGGCCTTCTCCACGATCGCCTCGGGGGTCGGATAGAGGCTGTTCTCCAGCGAACCTGCATAGGGCATGATCGGGACATCGGGAAGCCCGAAACGCTTGACCGGAGCGTCGAGCCACTCGAAGGTCTTGTCGGCGATCTGGGCAGCGATCTCAGCGCCGTATCCAACGAACTCGTTGTCCTCATGGACGATCAGAGCCCTCGAAGTCTTCTTGATCGAGGCTTCGATCGTTGCCCAGTCGAGAGGCTTGAGGCTGCGCAGATCGATCACCTCGGCGCTCACTCCGAGTTCTTCGAGTACGGGCGCCGCCTCCATCGCGAAGTGGGCCATCGCCCCATAGGCGATGATCGTGAGGTCGGTCCCGGCGCGGCGAATGGCCGCCCTGCCCAGGGGAATCTTGTGGTTTCCGTCCGGGTATGGCCCCTTGGCCAGCCGGTAGAGCTTTTTTGGCTCGAGAAACATCACCGGGTCGGGATCCTCCACAGCGGTGTGCAGCAGACCCTTGACGTCTGCCGGCGTTGAGGGAATGACGACCTTCAGTCCCGGCACGTGGGCGTAGAAGGCCTCGATCGACTGGGAGTGATATAGCGCACCGTGGATCCCGGCCCCGTAGGGAGTACGGATCACGATCGGGACGTTCCAGCGCCCATCCGACCGATAACTGACCCGAGCCGCCTCGGAAACGATCTGGTCGAAGGCGGGATGGATGTAGTCGGCGAACTGGATCTCGGGGATGACCTTGTAGCCGGTGACCGACATGCCGATGGCGCACCCGATGATCGACGATTCGGCGATCGGTGTGTTGAAACAACGCTCGGGGCCGAACCGTTCGGTCAGACGCTGGGTCGCCTTGAAGACCCCACCCTTGTCCCGGGCGACGTCCTCGCCAAAGACGACCGTGTCGGCGTGCGCCTCGAAGACCTCGTGAAGGGCCCGGTTGATGGCCGTGATGAGGTTGATCTCTTCGCCGATCGGCGGGGGTTCGGGCTCTGTGATCGCAGGCCCGGGCTCGATGACTTTCGCATAGACCCGGGTGGTCGGCTCGTCGGGGTCGGGCGAGCTCTCGGCACGCTCGACGGCCTCTGCCAGTTCGTCGACAACGCCGTCGTTGATCAAGTCCTCCTCGGCCTCGGTGAGCATCCGGTTCTCGATCATGTACTGAAGAAGGCGGGCGACCGGGTCCTTCTTGCGCCACATCTCCACCTCTTCGCGCGAGCGGTAGAGGGCGTCGTTGTCGTCGGACGTGTGGGCGTAGTACCGATAGGTTTCGGCCTCGATGAGTGTCGGGCCTTCGCCGGACCGTGCCCTGGCGACGGCCTTCTGCATCGTGCTGACCACTTCGAAGGGATCGTTGCCGTCGATGGCAACGCCCGGGAACCCATAGCCGTGAGCTCGGTCGGCGAGCTTGCCGGCCACTTCCTCGGTCGAAGGGACCGAGATCGCATACTGGTTGTTCTCGATCACAAAGATCAGGGGGAGGTTGTGGATACCTGCCCAGTTCATGGCCTCGTGCCAGTCGCCTTCGGATGTCGAGCCCTCTCCGCCGTACACCACGACGACCCCGTCCGAACCTTGATTCTTGACACCGTGGGCTATCCCGGCAGCGTGGGGATACTGCGATCCGATCACCGACGATTGGGTGAAGATTCGCTTCTCCGGGCTCGACCAGTGGCTCGGCAACTGCCGGCCGCCGGAGGCATGGTCGTTCTTCTTGGCGAACACTCCCAGGAAGATCTGTTCGGGATCTATACCCCAGGCGAGACCGACACCCATGTCGCGGTAGTAGGGGAGCAGCCAGTCACGGTCCTTGTCCAAGGCGAACACGGACGCGACTTGTGCCGCCTCGTGGCCGGACGACCCGAGGACGAAGGCGGCTCGCCCCTGCCGTTGCAGAGCCCACATGCGATCGTCGATGCGGCGGGCCATCAGCATGAGGCGATACATCTCGATGACCTGCTCGTCGGTCAGGCCGAGCGCCCGGTGATCCCGGCTGGGGTCGAGTTGGGTCAGCACTTGGTGGCCTGCTTCGTTAACTCGGTAGTGCGTATCGCGGGTACATGCCAGACCACTAGTTCCTGTCGTCTCCACTCCGACGGAACCTCCGAAGATCCCCGATGTCCCTGATTCTCTCCTTGGCGACCCTCACAGCAGCCTCATTGGGGTTGAGACCGTGTTCTTCGGCGGCGTTGAGGATGTTCATCGTGGCGTCGTAGATCGAGTCCACCCGATGGAGCGCCCTTGTCCTCGAGTAACCCTGGATCTCGTCGTACACGTTGATCAACCCGCCGGCGTTGACGACGAAGTCGGGTGCGTACAAGATGTCGCGGCTCGCCAGCCGATCGGCGTCCTTTTCGGTGGCAAGCTGGTTGTTGGCGCAACCCACCACGGCCACACACTTGAGTTCGGGAATCGTGGTTTCGTTGAGCCCCGCCCCCAGTGCGCATGGGGAGTAGATGTCACAGTCGACCTTGTGGATCTCGTCGGGGGCAACGCCCTTGACTCCGTAGTTGGCGATGGCAGCCTCGATGGCCGGGGCGTAGGAGTCGGTGACGACCACCTCGGCTCGAGCCTCGACCAGCAGTTGCACGAATGCGGACCCGACCTTGCCAACACCCTGCACCGCAAACTTGTGATCGGCCACGTCCGAGCTGCCCCAGAGTTTCTTGGCCACCGCGCGTGTTGCCGCGTAGAGCCCGCGGGCGGTGACCGGCGACGGGTCGCCCGAGCCACCGAGCGCGACGGAGTTGCCCATCGCCCAGCGCGTCTCGCGTCTCACCATGTCCATGTCCAGAGTGGTGGTACCGACGTCCTCCGCTGTGATATATCGGCCGCGGAGCGAGTCGACGATTCGCCCATATGCCCGGAACAGGCGCTCGGACTTGTCCTGACGCGGATCGCCGATGATGACCGCCTTGCCGCCGCCGAGGTCCAGGCCGGCTGCGGCAGCCTTGTAGGACATCCCCTTGGAAAGCCTGAGGACGTCCTTGAAGGCGTCCTCCTCGGTTTCATATGGAAAAAAACGAGTCCCGCCGAGGGCGGGACCTAGTGCAGTCGAATGGATGGCGATGATCGTTTTCAGACCAGATACCTTGTCGTAGCCGTAGAGAACCTGTTCGTGACCTTCTCTGGCTACGTCATCGAATACAACCAAGGGATTCCACCTCCTAAGTTTCCCAGTGCAACCACCTTCGATGATACCCACCGCCCCGGGTTCATGGCCAAGCCGTCACTTGCCGGTTGCCTGTGCCAGGATTGAGCCATGACGAAGGCTGCATTCATGAGGGTTTACTCGCCCGAGGTGGCAGCGTCCGACCAGCCGGTGCCGGGATTTGTTCGTACCTACGGGATGCTGTCCGAGTCCGATGGCGAGTCGCAATGGGCGGTTGAGTGGGATGGGCGGCGTCTCGTCTGCCCGCGCAACCTCCGGCTTCGCGTGCTCGAGTCGACCGTGGCCTTCGCCAATGCCTTCAAAGGCCTGGGGGTCGGTCTGATCCCCGAAGAGGCGGCGAAGGCGGCCGACCGGGAGCTGAAGTCGTATCACTCGGAGAACCCGTCACATCGGTCCCATGTCCTCACCTCGGCCTGGCACGTGCCGGTGCGTTGGTTCACGGCCTTCGACCCGTCCGAGAAGCTGATCTACGAGGGCCCGGATGGTCCCCGCGTCCGATTCCGCGCCGACATCGACGACGCTCGCCTCCGGGTCGGTCATGCTCTCGAAACGTTGCGAAAACTCGGCGTGTTCCAAGGCCCTGCGGAGGAACTCAACCAGCTTGTCGAATGGCTGGCGCCCTTCCCGGCCGCGTCGATGCTCGAGTTGGACTACGCCGAGGTCTCCGAGTTGTTCGACCCCCAGGATCTCGTCTTAGACGATTCGTGCGAGCTGATCCAGGAGTCGGTCAGGGCTCTGGAATCGGGTGACATGATGCTCGCCGGCGAGAACTACGGAAAGGTCGTCACCCGCTGGGCACCGGCCTTCAGCGTCACCTTCTCCAACTAGGAGTCTGGGCGATTAATGCCGTTGCTCAGATCGGCGGCCAGACGCGCCAGTCGCAAGGACGAGGTTTCGCCACTCCTGGTGCGGAATGGTGAAGCCGAGGACACCGCGAGTGGTGATGGCTGGTCGTTCGAGATGAGTGACATGCATTGGTCAGCGGGCTCCAAGGGGTTGCACCCTTCCCGCGTGCCGCCGACCCCCCGGGAACTATTCCGGCACCGGTGACGTCTAAACATTGTGAACAGGCGCACAAGCGCTGGAAAGTTCACACCTCCTCCCAGTCTTGCGGCCGGGCAGGGGACGACCGAGCCGCTCCACGAGTGGTTCCCCTCTCCTCTCCTTGCCCCCTGCCATCGCGGTCGCAGTCCAATCGGGGGGCCGTGGATCCCACCAATCCATGGCCCCCCGTTTGCGTATGACTTCTGTTTCGCAACCAGACGCGTCGGTGCCACCATTGCCCGACTCATGAGCCGCCTACCCAACTACCTGCTTCCCGAGAACGCTGCCGTCTCCCCGACCGGAAGCCTGTCAATCGGTGGAGCCGGTTTTGGCGACTTGGTCGAGGAGTACGGAACACCGCTGTTCGTGTACGACGAGGACCACCTCCGGCAACGCGCACGTGATGCCGTAGCGGCCTTCCCGGACGGTGTGGCCTATGCGACCAAGGCGTTCATGTGTGGAGCAATGGCGAGACTCGCCGTGGAGGAGGGCATGGATCTCGACGTGTCAACCGGTGGTGAGATCCAGGTCGCCCTGTCGGCTGGCATCTCGCCGGGCAAGCTGATCTTCCATGGAAACAACAAGTCGAGCAGCGAATTGTCAATGGCACTCGACGCTGGCGTGAAGCGAATCGTCGTTGACTCCATTCCCGAGATCGACAGGATCGAGTCACTCGTGGCGGCGGGTGCCGCTGCACCACGGATCTCGATCCGGCTGAACCCTGGAATCGAGGCGCACACCCACGAGTTCCTCCAGACCGGCGCGGCCGACTCCAAGTTCGGCATCACCGTCGACGGGGGAGCCGCCGCCGGGGCGCTCGATCGAGTCAGACGGTCGGCGGCGATGGACCTGGTGGGCCTTCACGCCCATATTGGAAGCCAGGTCTTCGACGTGGACTCGTTTCGTAAGGCCATGGGCGTGTTCGGTGAGTTCCTCTCCACCGTCGATGTCGAAGAGCTTTCAATCGGTGGCGGTCTCGGCGTTGCTTATGTCGAGGGTGAGTCGGCTCCGTCTCTCTCGGAGTGGGGCACCGCCGTTCGCGAAGCGGCGCACGACTCCGGAATCACAGCCCGGATCGTGGCCGAGCCCGGTAGAGCGATCGTCGCCCAGGCGGCGGTCACCTTCTACACCGTTGGGACGATCAAGGAGATTTCCGGAGTTCGCACGTACGTCTCGGTAGATGGCGGCATGAGCGACAACCCTCGGCCGGTCTTGTACGGAAGTGGATACGAGGTGTTCCTGCCGAGATCCACCAATGCCGATCGCAACCAGGCGGTGCGCGTGGTGGGCAAACACTGCGAGTCTGGTGACGTTCTGGTTCGCAACGGGAGAGTTCCTTCCGACGTAGAGGTCGGCGACGTTCTGGCGACACCGGTCACCGGAGCGTACGGGCACTCGATGGGCTCTAACTACAACATGGTCCTCCGGCCGCCAGTCGTCTTCGTGAGCCAGGGAGAGCCAAGGTTGGTGGTGAGACGCGAAACCTATGGCGACCTCCTCACCCGCGACCTCCAATTGGGCACCGGTTAGCGCACCACGCGTTTCTCCCCTCGGCGAACGTAGTGAGTCTTGGGGGGAGTACCGGCGCAGCCGGGGAGGGGGGCAACACCCTCACACCACCTGTGCCTCCTCGTTGTGCGACGGACCACTGCCCGAAAGCCGCTCCGGCGAACCAGCAGGTTCATAACGTCTGACACGTGGATCAGATGCCGTGGATTGACGCCCCTCACGAGGATGAATGGGATGAGAGCTTCGACCGTCTCAAGGAGGAGGTGACCGACCGGACGTGGAACAGGGTGGATTGGATCATGCGGATCCACGCTCTCGACGCCGGAAGCATGGATGCTCACAATGTGCTGTACAAGCAGGCGATGAAGGGGACCGGGACCCTCCGCAAGGTCGAGCGCGAGATGATCGCCCTGGTCGTGTCCCAGGCCAACGACTGTCATTACTGAGTGACGCACCATCGGCGCGGTCTGCGCCGACTGCTCAGGGACGACGAGCTTGCTCAGCGGATTGAGGATGATTGGCGAACCTCGGGCATCTCCGACACCCGTATCGCCATGCTGACCTACGCGGAGAAGCTCACCGGGTCGCCCGGCGAAGTCGAGGAGGCTGATGTGATCTCCCTTCGGGACGCGGGGTTCAGCGACACGGACGTCCTCCACATTGCCGAAGTCACGGCCTACTACGCCTACGTAAACCGAATCGCGGACGGCCTCGGCATTCCTCTCGAGGACTGGATCTCCGAGGACTAACTGCACACGATGACCTTTCTCTACTTCGCTTACGGGTCCAACCTGTGGCCGCCCCAGATGCGAGGCCGCTGTCCCTCTGCTCGGCCCGTGGGTACCGCCTCGCTGGATGGGTGGGCTCCCGTCTACGACAAGCCGTCACGTGACGGGTCGGCAAAGCTCAGCATCAGGGAGAGGCATGGCGCCGTCGCCCAAGGTGTCATCTACGAGATCGCCGATGACGAGCGGACGTCCCTCGACAGCGCCGAGCATCTCTATGACCCTCTGACTGCCACCGTCAACACCGATGCCGGGGAACGTCTCGAAGTTGTGACATACCGTTGGTCGGGCGCCCCTTCTCCGGCGCTCCCTTACGACTGGTATGTGGCGATGGCCCAGGCCGGCGCTGCCCATCACAGACTTTCGAAGGCCTACTACTCCAACCATCTCAGCTCCGAAGCCGATGACGACCCGCTGGCACCCGGCATCAGACCGGCCACCGCCGACGATCTGCCCATGATGCAGGACATCCTCTCCGAGGCGATAGCCACGGAAGGCAGCCGATACACGATCCATCCGGGAGACTTGGCCTGGTGGATGTTCCACGCCGACCCTCGTTACGCCGATCAACTCTCCTTCTGGGTGCAGGGCGAGACCGGTGTCTTGGTCATCTACACCAAGGGGTCAGAGATCAGTGCCTTCGCCCGCCCCGGTGTGCCGGTGGTCCCCATGATCGAGTGGGCACAGCGGCGGATGGGTGGGGTGGGCGAGGTCGGTTGGGTGTCGGATGAGGACACCGAACTGGTTGCTTATCTCGAGAGCGAAGGCTACGAGCCGGTGGCGACTGACCGAAGCTACCGATGGGATCTGACCACCAGTGCTCTGGCCACAAACGTTGGTGGTCGGGGCACCAGGGACATCCCGAAACCTGATCTTCCTCCAGGATGGGAGCTTCGACATCTGTTGGGTGAGCATGAAGCCGACAATCGACGAAGGGCCTCCCATGCAGCGTTCCGCTCGAAGATGGACGGGGCGATGCACCTCGACCGGTATCTCGGTTTCATGAGATCACCGGTCTACGAGCCACGCCGGGACCTGGTGGCCGTTGCGCCCGACGGCAGGGTCGCCGCGTTCATGGTGTGGTGGCCTGACGTCTCCGGAATTGCTCAGATCGAGCCGTTCGGGACCCATCCGGACTTCCAGCGGCAGGGCATCGGGCGCGCCCTCATCCACTTCGGGCTTGGCGAGATGGCCGAAGCCGGCATGCGAGTTGCTCGTGTTGGCACCAACGATTGGCGGGAAGACGCGACGGGCTTCTACAGAGGCGTCGGTTTTGTGGAAGACGGGTTAGTTCGTTGGTGGGGGCACTAGGCAGTGATCTCCCAGACCCGGGCGGTCCACACGAAGCGGCTGCCCCTTTGGGTGAGGTTGATCACCTTGTCCTTGACCATCCGGACCACCGCCGGCTGCTCGGCGAGTGCACTCGGCAGAGGGATCGGCCGTTCCGAGAGCTGACGGATCGAGCCGAACATCGAGCGGGCCGTCTCCAGGATCGAATTCTCGTCCTGAAGCGAACCGGTGGGTAGGAGCATTCGCCCACCCAACCGGAGGCGACGCTTTGCTTCTTCGAGCATCCTCATGGGCAGCTCTGCTCCGGTGGGGCCTCCGGAAAGGCCAGAGGGGAACCATCCCGATTCGTGGGCTATCTCGTCCGGGATGCCCGACACGTCGCCGATGACGATGTCGGCTGCGATGTCATCGGGGAGGGGTTCGAAGAGGTCTCCCTGGTAGAAGGTGACCCGGTCGGCGACGCCGTGAGTGACGGCATTGGCAGTGGCGACCTCCACTGTGCCGTCGGCGGCATCGACGCCATACACCGTCCCTGCGCCGAGCTTGGCCGCGATGATGGCGAGCACGCCCGTGCCACATCCGGCGTCGACCACAACGCTGTTCTCCTCGACCTCCATGGCGTCGGCGAGCAGGCGTGAGACAGTTGAGGGCCGGAATGTATCGGGCCCGACCTTCAGGTTGAGGGGGCCCAATCGGCCCTTCCAGGTCACCGTGTCGAAATCCATGGGACGAATCTACTCTCGCAATCGACGTCTTGGATCGGTTCCGACGCCTGATCCACTTAATGCCGGTCACCAATATCCTCCGACGATGGGCAAACGTGCCGGATTGATTCTCGCTTTGATCCTGGTTGTCGCCGCCTGCACGGACTCCCAAACCGGAACCGATACGACACCGGTTTCCGTAACCGAGTTGGTGGAGTCCGACGGAGGCCGGCTGGTGGTGCTCGACGACACCGGGAATGTGGTGGTGATGGCGCCGGATGGGTCCGAGCGGATCGCACTCACGGACGACGGTGGTGATGGGGTGGCCTACTCCCAGCCGATCTGGTCGCCGGCCGGCGACCAGATCGTCTTTGGTGAGGCGACTCCTGAGGGTTTCGGGGTGCAGATCCAGGGGGCAGACGGAAGCGGAGCTGTCGACGTCCCCATGAGCGGTCTGCCCTTCTACACGTTCTGGTCGCCAACGGGGGAGACGATTGGAGCACTCCATAACGGTTCCGACGGTCTTGACTTCGAGATGATCGACGTCGCCAGTGAGACAGCGACCGTGGTCGCCACCGGCTCACCCTTCTACTTCTCGTGGGACCCCGCCGGTGCCACGGTGATCACTCACGTTGGCGAGAACCGGTTCGAGACTCTTGATCCCGTGGGGGCCAAGGCCAAGTTCGGTGAGACCGACGCCGGGTATCTCGCGCCCCAGTGGACACCCGGTGGCGTGGTTCACGTGACGGGCGGTGATCTGGTGATCCAGGGAGTGGGCGACGAACCTGCCGCCATCGTCGAGGTGGCCGGCTTCACGCCGTTTGTCGTAAACCCGCAGGGCACGAGGGTCGCCCTTCAAACATTTGGGGATGACGGTGCTCTCTCGGTTGCCCTGAAGGAGGTTGTCAGCGTTTCGTCCGACCGCCTACTCGTCGTCGACGTGGAGACTGGAGATGTCGAAGTCGTCGACCCGCGCCCGGCGATCTCCTTCTTCTGGAGCCCGAATGGGGAGTCGCTTCTGTTCTTGACTCCCACAGAGGCCCTCGACGGCCTCGAGGTTGGGGTCTGGTCGACGGCTGGTGCTGTGGAAAGCCACGGAATCTTCAACCCATCACCTGCGGTGCTCACCGGTCTCATCCCATTCTTTCCCCAATACGCGCAGTCGATGAGCTTCTGGGCACCTGATTCGAGTGCGTTCGCGCTGCCGGGCGACATCGAAGGAGAAGAAGGCATCTGGGTCTTCGGCCTTGACGGTGGCGAACCTCGACTGGTAGCCGAAGGCTCGTGGGTGTCCTGGTCGAGGTAGGCCCGCTTCTATTCTCGCCATATGACTTCTGACTACGGCCGCCCTCTGGAGGGTCGTGTTGCTCTGATCACCGGTGGTAGCCGCGGGCTTGGTGCAGCGACCGCCATGCGACTTGCCCGGTGGGGGGTCAGGGTCATAGTCACCTATCGACAGCAGGAAGATGCTGCCCGGGATGTCGTCGCTCGGTGCTCGGCGCTGACTCCGGGTGCCCGCGCCATCCAGATGGATCTCCTCGACGAGGCCAGCGTCCGATTGGCCTTTGCCCGGGTCGTGGATGAGGAAGACCGCCTCGACTACTTGATCGCGAACGCGGCTGCCACTGCTCTGAAGCCGCTGCTCGCGCTCGACATGCACCACATCGACAAGACGTTCGCCATCTCGGTCAGGCATTTCATCCTGATGGTTCAGTTGGCCTTTCCGATGCTGGAGAAGGTTGGAGGGCGCATCATTGCCATTTCCGGCGCCGACACCGTGGGATACATCCCGAGTCACGGTCTCCTCGCCGCTGCGAAGGCTTCGATGGAGACCATCGTCCGCTATCTGGGAGCCGAAGTGGGGCCGAGCGGAGTGACCGCCGTCGGTGTCCTTCCCGGCTACATGGACACCGACTCGATCAGGATGATGACCGGTCCCCTGTACGAATCGATCAAGGAAGCCGAGATCGACACCCACCCGTTCCATGAGGCCGCCACGCCGGAGGACGTTGCCGAAGCGGTTGCTCTCCTGTGTCTCGACGAGGCCCGCTGGCTCAACGGCCAGGTCATCCAGAACGACGGCGGCGGGCTCTTCGCGATGATCGGGCGTTACTACGACGCCGCGGTGTCCGGCAAGGGCCGCGACTCCGGCGACGCACCGATCGTGGGGATGTAGTGGTCTGTCGCACAAATGGTGTGAGGGTGTCTCCGAGGCATCGGCGTTCGACTCGCAAGGACGCACAACGAAGGCGCACCCGTAGGTGCGTCGAGGCGGA
>JAYEGJ010000156.1:0-5651 GCA_034658975.1 Actinomycetota bacterium | reverse complement strand
CGTGAACCCCGGCCCAGAGACCCCACTCAATGCCGGCGACCGTCTGGTGGTGGTCGGAACCCGCGATCAGGTCGAGAAGGCCGCCAAGTTTCTCCAATCTGCATCCTGACTCGACAGCTCCCTGACCAGGCAGTTTGGGATCACAGCAGAGTTTTCCACAAGAAAACGTTGACATGACCGATCCATCGGCGTTAGCTTTCCCGGCGGCGGAGTTACACGCATGTAATCCGGAGGTTGAAATGACTCGAGAGCCGGAGCTGGGATACCGAGCTCCACAGGTGTGCAAGTTGGTCGGGATCACATACCGACAGCTGGACTATTGGGCACGGACGAATCTGATCGTCCCCTCGCTGCAACAGGCGAGCGGCTCAGGCAGCCAACGTCTCTACTCGTTTACCGACGTGGTGCAGTTGAAGGTCATCAAGCGTCTGCTGGACGCAGGAATGAGCCTCAAGAAGATCAGGTCAGCGGTTCAAATTCTGAGACAGCAGTTGGACTCGGATCAGCCTCTCGCCGATGTGACCCTCCTCAGCGACGGTTCGACCATCTACGCGGCACACTCCGAGGAAGAAGTCGTGGATGTCTTCAGGAGAGGGCAGGGTGTCTTCGGCATCGCCATCGGTCCCGTCCAAAAAGAGGTCGAGGGAGCGATACACCAATTGTTCCCAGAGGAAGTACAGTTGTCCGGGGTTATTGAGGCAGGAGCCACCTGAGCACAGACCGCCCTTCGGCACTCGAAACTGACTTTGCTCACAACAGTGAGCGGCAATTCGGTCTCCTACTGGATTTCTATGGCGTCCCATGGGAATACGAGCCGCGCAGTTTCTCCATTGAGTTCGATGAGGACGGCGAGCCCACCAAGTGGTTCACGCCCGACTTCTATCTGCCCGACGACGAGATGTTCATCGAGATAACGACGATGAATCAGAAGCTCGTCACGAAGAAGAACAAGAAGGTGCGGCGACTCAAGGCGATCCATCCTGACGTGAAGTGCAAGGTCTTCTACCAGCGCGACTATCTGCATCTGGTGATCAAATACGGATTGGAGGAACCCGATCACTTCGACGAGGGGGTACCGCCCACCCGAATTCCGGGCCGACCAGAGATCGTGCGACTCGAAGACCGCGGAGAGCGCCTGACCGGATGAACCGATCGCCTCTTCACGAGGTCAACGAATCCTTAGGTGCACGATTCGTCGACTTCGGTGGTTGGGAAATGCCCGTTCAATACGATTCCGTCCTGGCGGAGCATCGTGCAGTCAGGGAATCGGCCGGCCTTTTCGACGTGAGTCACCTCGGACGATTCGAGTTGACCGGCCCTGGAGCCCACGATGCACTCAGGCGACTTCTCTGCAACGACATTGACCGGGTCGAGCCGGGGCATTGCCAGTACACCATGATCCTCAACCCGAATGGTGGGGTCATCGATGACATGATCGTGTGGTGGTGGGATGACGAACGCTCTTGGGTCCTGCCCAATGCGGCGAATCAGGAACGTGTGATGGGCTTCTTCTCGTCCGAGCCGGATTGTGAGGTCAGCGATCTCCAGGCGAGCACCGCCATGATCGCCCTTCAGGGTCCTGACGCTCCTGGAGTGTTCGAGGACGTGCTCGGGTCCAAGCCGGGCCGATTCCGTTGTGCCGAGATTGAGTGGGACGGGGCTTCGGCGTTTGTGGCCGGTACCGGCTACACGGGTGAGCGGGGAGGCGAGATCGTGACGGACGCCAATACCGGGGTGAAGCTCGTGGAGGCACTCGTCGAGGCAGGTGTCACACCCTGCGGCCTGGGGGCGAGGGACACACTCCGCCTCGAATCGGGATTTGCGCTGTGGGGCGAGGACATCGACGAGACGACAACGCCCCTAGAGGCGGGCCTCGGTTTTGCGGTCTCGCTGGACCATGAATTCGTTGGCAAGGCCAAGCTCGTCGATCAGAAGGCGAACGGGGTTGACAAGAGGCTGACCGGGTTCATCCTCGAAGAACGGGGCATCCCACGTCACGGCTATCGGGTGCGTACGTCCGGTGGGGGAGAGGGGCGGGTCACGTCAGGCAACATGAGCCCCATGCTCGACCAAGGCGTCGGGATGGCATACATCGCCCCCCCTCCGGATATGGCCTCCGATTCGATCGATGTCGAGATCCGGGGACGATGGGTACCAGGCCGGCTGGCGAAGCCGCCATTTCACAGGAAGTGACCATGCGCATCGACCGCCCCGAGTTGCCCGAGGGATATGGAGTGGAGGACGCGGGGCCCTATATCTCCTGGGACGACGTAGTCGGTCGATTGGCCGCCGCCCGCAACTACTGGCTATCCACCACATGGCCCGATGGACGGCCCCATGTCGTGCCAAGGTGGGGCGCCTGGCTCGATAATGCCTTCTGGTACGACGGTTCACCTGAGACCAGACACATGAGGAACCTGACAGTTAACTCTGCCTGCGCCCTACACCTCGAAAGCGGGGATGAGGTCACCATTGTCGACGGAACCTCCATTGCCTCAGAACCGGTCACGGGTGACCTTGGAGAGCGCCTGTCAGAGGAGTTCGGACTGAAATACGCACCCGCGTACGCTCCCGGACCGGATTCCTGGTCAGATGGAATAGCCGGTGGACTTAGAATCCTCACGCCGAAAAAGGTCATCGCGTGGAGCGACTACCCGAAGGGCCTCACCCGTTTCAGGTTCTGACAAAGGCTCCTACCATCGCCACCCCAGGGCCGAGGAGGGCCTGATGCAGAGTATTACGAAATCCGTTTCTCATCCTGTCGTCGGAACCGAGCTGGTCAGGGACTGGATTCCCAGCGGAGAGCTGAGAGCCGTCGCTGTGGTTGTGCACGGTCTTTTCGAGCACTCGGGTCGCTACGAGCTCCTTGGATCAATGGTGTCCGACGCCGGGATCCACGTCCGCTCGTTCGACCTGCTGGGCGGTGGCGCCACTGGGGGTAGACGCTGGGACACTCCTGATTGGGAAGAGTTCCACGATCAGCTTCAAACCCACATGGAGTGGGCGCTTGATCAGGGGCCACCAGTCGTTCTCATAGGCCACTCCACGGGCGGAACGATCTCATTGAGCTACGTACTCGAGGAGCGTCCGAAGCCGCAGATGCTTGTGCTGAGCTCGCCTCTGATCGAGGTAAGACGCACCTGGCAGCAGATGATTCTCCCAGTCCTGGCCAGAATTGCGCCGCGGATGCACATACCGAGCCCGGTGAAGAAGGAAGACCTATCCCGGAACCCCGAGGTTGGAGAGGAGTACCTCGCCGATCCGCTTGTCTATCCCGTGGCCACTCCCCGCTTCGGTGCTGCCCTCAACGACGAAATGGACCGTCTCCAGAACCTTATGCATGATCCTGGGATGCCGACTCTCGTCTTCCACGGAGGTCAGGACTCCATTGTCCCGCCCCAGGGCTCAGCCCATCTCGCCGATCTCCCCTCAGTCGAGCGAAAACTGTATCCGACCCTCAGGCACGAGACTATGCACGAGCCCGAAGGTCCGCAGGTCGTCGCAGACGTGATCGACTGGATCAACGCCCGAATCTGATGCCACTCCCCAAGGGCTTGACGCGGTTCAACCGCTCGGTCACCAACAAGGTGACCGGTCCCTTCGCCAAGCGTCTTCCCTGGTTTGGCGTGTTGCGGCACACTGGCCGGGTCTCCGGAAGGACGTATGAGACTCCCTTGATGGCGTGGATGCGAGAGTCTTCGATCGTCGTGGCGCTCACCTACGGCCCTGATGTCGACTGGCTGAAGAACGCTCGTGCCTCGCAGAACTCGATCATGGTGATGGGGAGGGAAACACTCACAGTCGGCCGCCCGCAGTCGATCGATCGGGCCGAGGGGTATGAACGAGTGCCCAAGACGATCGGGATTGCCCTGGCTGCGCTCGAAGTCGACCACTTCGTGGCGTTTCCGGTTCTGGACTGAGAGGTTTCAAGATTTCTTTGGGATTGGGCGACGAACCTCTTGTTCTTGTCTCAAAGGGAACGTATGTTCGATCATATGGACAGGGAGAGTCTTTCTACTGATGTTCTCGAGCAACGGCTGATAGCCAATCGGGGGTCTCGTTCCCGGCTCGACGCCGAGGACATGGAGATCCTTGAGGTGTTGGATCGGCGGCAGGTTGCCACCACCGATGGAGCTCGGTCGTTGTCGGAGTGGACCGCGGCCCGGCTG
Source organism: Actinomycetota bacterium (assembly GCA_034658975.1). Classification (GTDB taxonomy): domain Bacteria; phylum Actinomycetota; class Acidimicrobiia; order Spongiisociales; family ZC4RG35; genus SZUA-217. The sequence continues at coordinate 1,482 of JAYEGJ010000156.1, read as the reverse complement.
GATGTCGGGCTGGACACTGCGCGGAGTCTGGTGCGGACGATGCGGCGCACGTCTGAGCGTCCCGATCTGCGGGAGGCGCTGACCGAAGGCTCAGCCTCACTCGACAGGATCGAGGCGTTGTCCCGGATCCCTGAAGATGTGGGACTGATGCTCCACTCTGATGTGGCCGGGGTGCATCGGGAGGCCTCGAAGCGGGCTCGGGTCACTGCCGACGCCGAATCCAGAACGTCGGCTGACCAGTTCTTTGTGATGCAGCCAACATTGGATGAGTCGTGGTGGAAGGCCTGGGGCGGTTTCGACGGTCCCACTGGTGCCCTGGTGGACAAGACCTTGACCGAGAAAGCTGATTTGCTGCCTGATCTTCCTGACGGCAGCAAGGGTGATCTGGGGTGGCGTAAGGCTATGGCCCTGGCCGAAACCTGCGTTTCCGGGGAGGCCCCGCCCGCCCAGGTGACCGTGTTCGTCGACGCCAGCCAGGCAGCCCAAACCGGCGGTGAGTCAGGAGTGGTCCTCGACGCCGGGGCCAATTCGGGGCGTCAAGCTTTGGAAGCGATCCTCTGTGACTCGGTCACCGAAGTGATCGCCCGAACAGAAGACGGCCGTTATCTCGACTACGGGCGCAAGAACCGGACCGTCACCCCGACATTGAAACGAGCTCTGCTCCACAAATACAGGCACCGCTGTTCAGCAGACGGATGTGATAGCCGCTACCGGCTCGAAGCACACCATCTCATCCCCTTCAGCCAGGGCGGAGCCACCAACCAGGACGAGTTGCTCCTCTTGTGCTGGTTCCACCATCACATCGTCGTCCACAAGTGGGGATACATCATCTACCCCCACCCCGACCACGGCAGGATCAGATTCCGACCACCCAGGCGACCTACCTAGGGGTGGACCCTTCCCCACCACCCCGGTCGATACCGTCGCCAGACACCATCTGTAGCCAACCACACCCAACATCCCAAGCCCCCACGCCCGGTGGGCGGTTCGGCCGCGCCCTACTCCATCCAGCGCAACAGGACCTTGCCGGACTCGGAGCTCTGGATGGCCTCGAAGGCCTGATTGAACTGATCAGCGGCGAGCCGGTGGGTGATCACCGGGGAGATGTCTATCCCGGAGTCGATCAGCACGTTCATCTTGTACCAGGTGTCGAACATCTCCCTGCCGTAGATCCCCTTGAGGTTGAGCATGTTGAAGATGACGGTGGTCCAGTCGATGGCAAAGGGCTCGGAGGGGAGGCCGAGCAACGCAACGCTGGCTCCGTGGATCGTGGTGTCGAGGATGTCCTGCATCGCGCTCGCCATGCCTGACATCTCCAGGGCCACGTCGAAGCCTTCGCCGATACCGAGATCCTTCTGAACGTCGAAGAGACTTTCGGTCCGCACGTCTACTGCTCTCGTTGCCCCCATCTCCATGGCGAGTCGGAGTCTGTATGGGTTGACGTCGGTCACCACGACGTTTCGAGCGCCGGCGTGTTCCACC
>JAYEGJ010000155.1:0-5709 GCA_034658975.1 Actinomycetota bacterium | reverse complement strand
GAGCAACTCGAGACAGAGAGCGCTCGTCTCCAGAACCAGCTTGGTGACGTAGCAGCCCGTGACCTCGAATCTGAGTTCGATGTGATAGGTCGCGAGGTGAGCGGCATTCTACAAGCGGCCCGCGAAGCATCCGATGCGATGCGGGAGAGGGCGAGCGCCGACGCTGCGCGATGGCGTAGCGAAGCCATGGCCGAAGCCGAGCAGAGCCGCAGTGAGGCCAGGGCGGACGCCGAGGCTGCTCGGCGCGACGCTTGGACCGAGAGTTCCGAACTCCTCGATCAGACCGTCAAGGAGGGCACCAAGCTCCGAGAGCAGGCCGACCGTGATGTGCTGACCATCATGGGAGAGGCGGAGCGAGAGGCTCACCGTCTCACGTCTGGAGCCAGACGTGAAGCCGAGGACGTCGTCCGCAGCGCGAGCATGGACGCCGACAAGATCACCTCCGAGGCCGCGAAGCGGCGTGACGACATGATTGACGCGACCAGCCGTCAAGCAGCAGCCGCTCAGGAGCGAACACGCGCCCTCGAGCAGAGACGTGATGAGTTGCTCGACGAACTCGAGAAGGCTCGGTCGACGCTCACCAGACTCGAGGGTTCTCTCGAGGAGAGACGCGAAGGCCTTGAACTGGCATCGGAGAGCACGTCCGTGAAGGTGGTTCAGCCTCCTTCTTCGGACGAGGAGCATTGGGAGCTGGGGGAGACGGTCAGGCTGATCAGGTCGGAGCCGCCGGCACCTGTTCCCGCACCTGCGCCCGTGGTCTCCGAACCCGAGTTACCCGCTGTGGAGGTTGAGCCCCCGCCGGTCGAAGAGGAGCCTTTAGAACCGCCGGTCACGGACGAGCCCGAAGAACCCGAAACCTCTGAAACCAGCGAAGAGGGCACCGACGAGGTAGGCGCCCTATTCGCTTCTCTCCGATCGACCGGTGATGACGAGGCTGTGGAGGATGACGAGCCCACACCCGAGCCGGTTGCCGAGAAGCCGGCGGACTCGCGCGATTGGATCGATGTGAGGGAGTCCCGCCTCTTGCCAATCACGAACCGCGCCCTGCGAGGGACAAAGAAGGCGATGACCGAACTTCAGAACATTGCCCTGGACAGCCTGCGAACCGAGGACGACTGGCGTCCCGACGATGCGGCGGTAGCCGAAGCCCTCCAGGCGGAACTGATCGGCGTGTGGGCAGAGAGCTTCGCCGCCGGTCACGCGGTGGCCGAGGAAATGACCGGCTCCAAGCTCAAGCGTCCATCGACTCCATCGTCGAAGGCGGCGTCCGACTTCGCTTCTGCGCTGAGCGAGGACGTGGCTTCCGCCCTCGATGGGGCGGGGACGGGTCAGCGGGAGCGGCAGTCAGCCGCGTCCAAGGTCTTTCGGGTGTGGCGGACCGACGAAGCCGAGCGTCGGATCCGGGAGATGGCGATCCATTCCTACGAGAAGGCGATCGAGTCGAGCGTCGCCGCCGGCGATTCCTGAACTGTTTGACCCGAGCCTCTCTTAGACTCCGGTTCAATGTTCACACGAGTCCCCTCTGACTCTTACCGATCTGATCGACGCCGTCCCGTCACGGTCATCCTGGCGATCGCTGGTGCTATCTACCTCCTGCTGACAGCGGCCGGAACGCTGTGGACCGACTTCTTATGGTTCGACTCGATCGGGTTCCGAAACGTCTGGGTCCGTAACTGGAGCCTCTCGGTCCTCCTCGGAGTGGTCGGCATCGGCGTTGCCTTCCTCGTCCTCTGGCTGAGCCTGGCTCTCGTCGATCGGCTGTCCCCGCGATGGGCCCCATTCGATTTATCGGAGGAAGAAGAGCTCATCGAGCGATTTCGGGAATGGATCGAGCCCAGGGTCCGCCAAATCCGGACGATCGTTACCGCCGGCCTTTCGCTGATTCTCGGGCTGGCAGTAGCGACGTGGCGGGATGAGGTCTTCCTCTTCATCAACGATCAGGACTTTGGTCAAGCTGAGCCGATCTTCAACGTCGACATCGGCTTCTACGTCTTTCGGCTGCCGCTGTGGGAGTCGGCGGTCGATTGGGTCTTCAACCTCCTGGTCCTGGCCATCGTGGTGGTGGCGATCGCCCATTACCTGAATGGCGGGATCAGATTCGACGGGCGCCGGTTGTCCAGCACACGCGGCGCAAAGATCCACCTTTCCTCGATGCTCGCCGTGATCGCTCTGGTGAGAGCGGCGGCGTACCGGCTCGACATGTTCGAGCTCCTCTACTCAGATAGCGCCGGGAAGTTCTTCGGCCCCGGGTTCACAGACATCAACGCGAGGCTGCCTGCCCTGCGACTTCTCCTCATCATCGCCCTGGTTGCTGCGGCCCTGTTCATTGCCAACATCTTCATGAGGAACTGGACTCTGGCCGGAGTGTCCGTAGCCTCCTGGATCGTGGTCGCCATCGCCGCAGGAACCATCTACCCGGCGGTCATCCAGCGGTTCAACGTCCTGCCCAACCAGCTCCAGAAGGAGATGCCTTACATCACTAACAACCTGGAGATGACCAGGTCGGCCTATCAACTGGACGAGATCGAAGTACGTCCATTCTCGGCTTCCGATGAGTTGACCGCCGAAGACATCGAGGCCAACGCCCTCACCATCGACAACCTCCGCATCTGGAGCACGTCGGTTCTTCCCCGGACCTATCAGAACTTCCAGGAGCTCGAGCCGTACTACGCCCTGAGCAAAGTGGATACCGACCGCTACCCGGAGAATGGCGAGCCCCGCCAGGTCATGATCGCGGTGCGTGAACTCGAAGAGCTCAATCTTCCCCGGGATGACTGGCAGAACACTCGTCTCTTCTACACCCACGGCTTCGGGGCAGTGGTGAACCAGGCCAACGTGGTGCAGTCCGATGGGCAGCCGCGTTTCTTGCTCAAGGACATCCCACCGGTGGCCTCGGTGCCGGGACTCGAACTGATAGAGCCCCGCGTCTACTTCGGCGAAACATATCAGCCGGGCCGACCGGTGATCGTCAAGACCGGCGAGAAGGCCCAAGAGATCGATATCCCGCTTGCGGAAGGCACGCAGTTCAACGAGTACGAGGGCGAAGCCGGGGTGCATATCGACAACATCTGGAAGCGCATCGCCTTTGCCTTCAGGTATCGGGATCTCAACCTCCTGATCTCGGGGGAGATCAGGGACGACAGTCGGGTGCTGGTCGAGCGCAACGTGCGTGAGATCGTCGACAACGTTGCTCCGTTCCTCGAATCGGACGCCGACCCCTATCCGGTGATCCTCGACGGGAACATCAAGTGGGTTCTCGACCTGTACACGACCACGTCGTACTACCCCTACAGCCAGCCCCTCACCCGGGCGGCGCTGGGACGGCTCAACGTCACCTCCGACCTCGGGTTGGGCACGAACTATCTCCGCAACTCGGTCAAGGCCGTGATCGACGCCAACAACGGCGATGTCACCTTCTATCTGCACGACTCACAGGATCCGATCGCCAGGGCGTGGTCGGCGGCCTATCCGGGGATCTTTGAGGACATCTCGGCGATGCCTGAAGGCCTCGAGGACCACCTTCGCTACCCCCAGGATCTCTTCAGGCTGCAAAGCCAGATCTACCTCGAGTACCACGTCACCGACGTGAATCAGCTCTTCAGCGGCAACGATGCATGGTCGTTCCCCGCCGACCCCTCCTCCATCAACCGGACCGGTTCCGAGAGCCTGATCGGTGATTCCCGGGTGCTCGGCGAAACCTCGGTCAGGCTTCTGCGTGAAGTCCTGCCCTACTACCTCCTTACGGAGCTCCCCGGCGAGGAAGACCTGTCCTACCTGCTCCTCCAGCCTTTCAACCCGCTCGACAAGCGAAACATGGTGGGCTTCATGGTGGCCGATTCGACGCCCGGCCGCTATGGACGGCTCATCGACTATCGAATGCCCCAGGGAAAGCTGGTCGACGGGACAGAACAGGTCGGTCAGCGCATCGAGCAGGATGCTGAGATATCCCAGCAGCTCAGTCTGTGGCGCGGTGACGGTTCGGTTGTCATCTTGGGTGATCTTTTCGTGGTGCCGATCGAGGACTCCGTCCTCTACTTCCAGCCGATCTACTTGGAGGAGGAGGGCGGAGCCTTCCCCGAGTTCCGTCGTGTTGCCGTGGTGTTTGGCAACAAGGTTCGCTGGGCCGATTCGCTCGACGGGGCCCTCGAGTTGGTCTTTGGCGAATCCGATGGCGGGGGAGCGGGCGAGGTCGAGCCTCCGGCACCAGGAGATGCGAACCTCGAAGAGCTGATAGCAAGCGCCAACGAGGCGTTCGCCAATGCCGACGCGGCTCTGCGTGCAGGGGATCTGGCCGACTACCAGCAGTGGGTCGAGGAAGCTGCCCGGATACTCGGCGAGATCGAACAACTCGTCAACGAATCTACCGACGCCTCGGCGTTCCGTCCTACCTGACCTTCTTAGAGCGTGGGGCTATGCCCTAGGCTGGTGGTGAATCAAGGAGTTATTGAACTTTGGCCAAAGACACTGACGAATACGTACGGATGCGGGGCACCGTCTTGAAGATGCTTCCGGACTCGACCTTCGAGGTCGAGTTGGAGAGCGGATTCCAGCTGCTCGCCAAGCCATCCGGCCGCATGCGTCGCGGGCGTGGCATCCGCGTCCTGCCCGGCGACAGCGTGGACGTAGAGGTGTCCACCTACGACCCGACCCGTGGTCGTATCGTCTGGCGCTACCGCTAGCCCGCCCCCGGCTTCGCTTTGTGAACCCCCTCAAGTGAGGGGGTTTCTTCATGCACTTTCGTCTGTACACCATATGGTGTATCATGGTGTACATGTCCCGGACGAATATCGAGCTTGACGATGAACTGGTGGAGATGGTGATGAACCGCTACAGCCTTCGCACCAAGCGCGAGGCGGTCGACTTCGCTCTGCGCAAGACGATTGGTGGGGTGATGACTACACGGGAGGCTCTTGCCATGCGCGGTCGTGGATGGGAAGGGGACCTCGATGAGATCCGTGGCGAGATGAAGATCCAGGAGTGGGGCTAGGTGGCCCCGGTACTCGTCGACACGTCGGCTTGGATCGAGTTCCTGAGAGACACCGGTTCGTCGACCTGCGAGTCGGTCGACGAGCTGATCGCCAGGAAGAAACCTCTTGCCACAACGGACGTGGTGATTATGGAGCTTCTCATGGGCGCTCCCGACTCGGAGGCGAGGAGCGAGATCAGGGCGTTCATGAATCGGTGCACGATGCTGCCCGTGCGACCGCTTTTCGACTACGAGACGGCCGCCAAGCTCTACGTGCGCTGCCGTCAGAACGGCTTCACACCGGCGAACACCAACGACCTCCTGGTTGCCTCAGTTGCGATTGGGCAGAAGGTGCCTCTTCTCGCGGCCGACACGGACTTCGAGCACATCGCCGCCGTCTCGCCGTTGACGCTGGAAGCGGCTTAGTTCTCACAGGTTGGAATCGATCGCCTGTCTTACGCGCCGGAGGACTTGGGGCAATCCGAGGCCAGGCTCGAGACTGTGTCGCACATCGATCTCGGCCTCGACTCTGGCCCAGTCGATCGTGTCGCCGAGTGCCATTCCCAGGCGCACCGCATCGTCGAAAGTGATCTTGGTGTTATCGCTGGCTTGTATGAGGCGGTCAACCACCAACGAGTCTCGACTGATGACGGTCAAGGAGTCCTGCTCGCCAAGTACGACGAACGCCACGTCGCCGTCCACCTGTGTGTCGGGGAATTCGAGTAGCCAGGTTTCGCCGTCCG
>JAYEGJ010000154.1:0-5766 GCA_034658975.1 Actinomycetota bacterium | reverse complement strand
CGGCCTTCTCACCTCGGCTATCACCAGGGATAACGATGTCGGCCTCGACCGATCTCATCGCAGCCTCAGGAAGATCACCGGCTATGGAGGCGTGCGCCGCCTGACTTCCTATCACGAGGACCTCCGGAACACCCGCAACGGCTGCGGCAGCACGGATGGCGTGGTCGAATTGCTCTCGGTTCATCCGCTGGCCTCCGCTTCTCGAAACTCTCGATAGACCCATGCCCTCTCCCCAGCATCGAGCACGCCAGCGAACGGTGTCACCTGCCTCAGGCCGCGGGCCCGAACACCCGTGTCAGTCAGGATGTCGGCGATCTGGTCGACGGACCCGTCGAGAATGTGGCTCCACTCATCGAGGAGGTCACCCGCACCGGGATGCAACTCCCTCATGTGCCCGAGGTTCGACCTTGCACGCTCGAGGACCGGATCAGGGTCACCCGTCAGACGCTCGGCAATCGTTCGGTGAAGCCACAGATTCCGCCGTTCTTCGCGGGTCATAGCCGGTGTGACAGAGATTCGAAGGTCGAAGCCGGCAGCTTCAGCAAGCCGACGCAGGGTTTTCAGATTCGGCACCTTTGCACCCGACTCGTACGCGGCGATGGTGGGCTGCGATGTCCCTCCGAGCTCGGCAAGTTCGGACTGAGTCAACCCGGACGCTTTCCGGATCTCGCGTACGATCATCATGGCGCTAGTATATCTATATAGATATACCCAAGTCAAAGGCCTTGAACCACAGAAGAACCCTCAGGCCGGTTAGCTGGGGGTTTTCCTCTTCGTAGCGGGGGCGGGATTTGAACCCGCGACTTTCCGGTTATGAGTTCGACGAGCCCGGGGCAAGATCCGCCGGACGCAGCGGCAACCCCTCTTCAGCATGGAGAAGGGTGGCGAGCGGCTCGACGTCCGCTTCGAATCCCTCGGCTGCGGTGATCGAGAATCCACCGTTCCCGGCGCCGATGAGGAAGGCCGGACGACCCGACGGATCACGGGAGAATCGTTCCCGATCGAGGAAGAGCCTCGGCTTCACACTCCAGGGCTCGCCATCCTCGGGGCAGAACGTCGTGCAATTGCCGCATTCGTTGCACAACTCGGCGAGGCACAAGTACTGCTGGCGTCCGCCGACATCCAACGACTCCGGCGTGGGAAGACGGAGGAAAGCGTCGTTGGGGCAGACCGTGACGCAAAGGTTGCAGGCGACGCAGCCCCACATCTCGAGGACATGGTCCACCGAGCGGGGAAGCTTCGAGGTGCCGTCCCGTGTGTACGGCTCACTCCCTGCCGGCTGGTGGAGGCGTCCTACATAAGCCGGAACTGCACCGGCACCGGCGTGTTCACGCCATTGGGCCAGGTTCTCCGCACCGGCGCCGTCCATCGCCTTTTGCAGGTTCTTCAACATCGGCTTGAGACGTCCGTATCCCCCTTGCTTCAACAAGTCGGAGCAGACAGTGATCGGCGTAAGACCGAGAGCGGCCATGTCGGCCAGATTGTCCTTGGTGACTCCGGCCGACCAGCTCACCTGGATCGGGCCATCCCGGCCGGTGACTCCGAGCTTCCCGGGCAGGGCCTCATCGAGACGGCCGAGCAACGTCGTGGTGACGACGTGCAGCGGCTGGCCGGACAGGTACATCGGAGCGTCGGGCAGATGCCCCCGGTGGTTATCGACAACCAGGGTGTTGGACAACTTGATCCCGAACCGTCGTCCCTCGGCATTGGCAAATCGATCTAGCTCGCCAATCAACTCCAGGCCGCGATCGAACTGGAGGTCGGCGTTGAAGTCCTCACGCCGCAGTCGCATCTCGTCGAATCCGAGAAGCCCGTGGACGATCTCGCCAACCTCATCGAACCCCAGCAGCGTGGGATTGAGCTTCACGATGACATCAAGTCCATGACGGGTCATCAGGTGTTTGGTGATCGACTCGATCTCGTCGGGAGGGCAGCCGTGGAACGTGGAGAGGGTGACGCTGTCGGCGATTCGAGTCGGGAACTGGTGGCTCCGCCAGTCGCCGAACGGCTCGGGAATCTCCGAACGGAACCGCTCGATGGCATCGGATGCGTCCATCAACCCGTCGACGAACGTCGAAACCTGGGGCGACGAAATACCGGCCAGGTCGTATCCGACCGAAATGTCGAAGACGTGTGGGCCAGGGTCGGGGCCGAGATGCGGTGTGAGCTCCGACCAGTCCCTCAGGATCTCGATCATCATCCAGGCCTTCACGTACTCGTCGAGCGATTGCGAAATCTTGAGTTCCTGGCTCCATTCGATGTTGTACCCAACTGTCTCCATGTCGATGCAGGGCCTGGAGATGTCGAGCTCGTCGAGGACCTGAACGGTCTTCAGCTCGAATATTCGAGAACCGCCCAGCCACGCCAGGACGATGTTCTCGGCCAACTGGGTGTGTGGCCCGGCTGCCGGTCCCAGCGGGGTCGCAGCCTTCCTGCCCATGAAGTCTGCCGTGAGGTCGGGGCCGTCGGAGACGTCGAAGAACCGGGCGGTGGGCAGGTCGAAGATCCGGCGTCTCGTCGACCATTCCTCGGCTATGCGGCCAAGCAGCACCCGAAACGGATATGGAGTGAGCGGGGCTGTTCGGTCGGTCATGAGAACCTCACAATCTTGCATGCAATCGGGCGGCTTGCTCGGCGGCCTTGGCCCGTACCTCGTCGGATTCAACCCTGGTCGCACGCCCATCTGCCAGCACAAGCTCACCGTCTACCTCGACTTGAAGGGGACGGATTGCAGGGGTGAACGCGACATGCCAGGGTTCCATCACGTCGTATGCCCAGGTCACAACATCATCGTGCACCTCGGGAACGAGATCACGCCCGTTCTCCAGCCAACTCCAGGCAGTGTCAGGCGATGCAGTGACATCGGTGTCTCGGTGGCAGACGTAGGCCATCTGGAACTCCTCGAGCATGGCCGCACCAATGCCGTCCGATCCCAGGATGATTCGATTGTCGAACCGGATCGGGTTGGCATAGCCGACGTCGTTGTTCAGATTCGAGCGGGGGTTATGGACGATGGTTCCGGGGAGACCCGGGTCCTCCGGGAGATGAACACAGTGCGCCAAGAGCCAATCGTTTCTTGCAAGGGACCGCAAGCGGTCGGGTGCATCGGAGTCCTGGGGCCCTTCACAAACATGGATGTGAACGCCAACCCCCAGATCCTCGGCCAGGCCGGCCGCTGCCTCCAATGTGTCGTCGGTACAGGTGAAGGCGGCATGAATGCCGACCAGGCCACGGCCCCCGGACTCGATGAAGCGGCGGTTCTCCTCGAGACCCCGTCGAGCCCCCTCGGCGCCATGACGGTCGGTGACGCCGTAGGCACACACGACCCGGACGCCGACTTCGGCACAGGCCTCAGCGATGACATCGAGGCTCCCCTCGATGGCGTTGGGACTCTCGTGGTGATCGATGATCGCGGTGGTCCCGTGCTCCAGCGCCTCGAGGGCTCCGAGCATTGCCGACCATCGGATCATCTCCAGATCGAGAGCCGTGTCGAGACGCCACCACACCAGTTCGAGGATCTCCGCGAAGTTGGAGGGCGTTGCCGGTGGGGCCGGCATTCCACGGGCGAGCGCGGAGTACAGATGGTGGTGCCCGCAGACCATGCCAGGGGTTGTCGCTGTCACAAGATCCCCTTCTTCGCTCGATTCCATCCTCGCAGCCCTGACCTTACGCGGCCAGGGCCCGTGTGCTCTGGCCACAAACGTTGGCGATGTTCAGGGCGAGGCAGAGACGTCTCTGGAAAGGACGCAGGACGAAGGCGCACCCGTCCGTTCGTCGAGGACGAGGACACAGCCAGGGGCGTCACTGGCCGTCCTGAACGCGGCAAACGTTGGTGGTCGGGGCACTAGGTCCCCTCGGTTACTCTGGCTTCATGGCCACCCTGCTGGTCCGAAATGCGGAAACCGTCGTAACGATGGATCAGAACCGTCGTGAGATCCGTTCCGGAGCACTGTTCGCACGGGATGGCTGGATCGAAGCAGTCGGCCCAACCACCGAACTGCCCGATACCGCCGACGAGATCCTCGACCTGAAGGGCCAGGTCCTCCTGCCCGGTCTGGTCAACACCCACCACCATCTCTACCAGTCATTGACACGGGCCGTCCCCGCCGCCCAGGACACCGGCCTGTTTGACTGGCTCAGGACTCTGTACCCCATCTGGGCCCGTCTGACCCCGAGCGATATCGCCATTTCGACCCAATTGGGCCTGGTCGAACTGGCCATGTCGGGATGCACCACCACCTCCGATCACCTGTACCTGTTCCCGAATGGATCGCGCCTCGATGACCAGATCGAGGCCGCCCAGCCGATCAGCATGAGGCTCCACGCGGCGAGAGGGTCGATGAGCCTCGGCGAGAGTGATGGAGGCTTGCCACCGGACTCGGTTGTGGAGGACGAGGGTGCGATCCTGGCCGACACCCAACGGGTGATCGAAACGTTCCACGACCCCAACCCGGGCGCGATGACGAGAGTCATCGTGGCCCCGTGCTCACCCTTCTCGGTGACCACCACGGGCATGGCGGAATCCGCTGCATTGGCCCGAGCCTTTGGTGTCTCGATGCACACCCACCTCGCCGAGACCGCAGACGAGGATCAATTCTGTCTCGACACATTCGGCTACCGGCCCCTTCCCTACGCCGAAAGTGTCGGATGGGTGGGAGACGACGTGTGGTTCGCCCATGGCATCTTCATGCAGTCGGATGAGATCGATCGAATAGCGGACACGGCGACCGGGGTCGCTCATTGCCCTTCGTCGAACATGCGGCTCGCTTCCGGGATCGCCCCGGTGCAGCAGTACCGAGCCAGATCGGTGAAGTTGAGCCTGGGCGTGGATGGATCCGCCTCAAACGATGCCGGTCACATGCTCGGCGAGGCTCGACAAGCCATGTTGCTTGCGCGATTGGCCGCTGCGCCCGGTGTCACTGATCAGACGGAAGCCATGCTGACCGCGAGAGAGGCTCTGGAGATGGCAACCCTCGGCGGCGCCTCGGTGCTTGGCCGGGATGACATCGGGTCGCTCGAACCGGGCAAGGCCGCCGACTTCACCTCGTTCCGCGTCGATGACCTCTCACACGCCGGGTCGTTGCACGACCCGGTGGCAGCTCTCGTCTTCTGTGCTCCGGTCGGCGCGTCGGAGACATGGGTGCACGGAAAGCCGGTCATCACATCGGGCAGACCGGTGGGCGTGGAGTTGGAGTCGTTGGTGGAGCGCCACAACCGAGCCTCTCGACGGCTCGTCAACGGCTGAGGGTGGCCCCAACAGCAGGCCGGCGGCTATTGGACAGATGGGCTCGTCAGCGAGCCTTGATCTTGCTCCATCCGTGCCGTTCCACGGCCGCTTCATATTTGTCGCTGTCGTAGCGACGCTGCGCCCACCAGGAGGACGGCCTGGCCAGCCTCACCGCGCCAAGGAAGCTTCCGATGCCTCCGACAAGAACCGCTATCCCAACACTCAGCAGGATCACGTCCTCGTTGGCAGCCATCCACTCGCCTAGCGCGGGAAGGAACTCCTCAATCGTCGGGACATCGAACAACAGCATCAAGATGGCGACGATCGAAGCCGTCCAGGTGAACAGTGGAACCGTTCGATGACCCTTCAGCCAAGAGAAGAATGCCGCCAAAGACGACAAGCCAAGCGCGACCGCCCCTGCGACCACCGGCCGCTCGCCGGCCATCAGGGCGTCGAGATTCCAGTCGTTGAGCCAGGTCAAGGCGGCGTTATCCAACACAACGTTCCACTTTCACGGGGGACACCCTAAGCAGCAGCAT
>JAYEGJ010000153.1:0-23494 GCA_034658975.1 Actinomycetota bacterium | reverse complement strand
ACGGATTCATGCTGATCAACACCTGCACCGCAGCGATTTCGACCGCAATGGGCGAGGCGGAGATCGATGCCCTTGTGGAAGCAATGGCCGGAGGGTTGGCCAAGGTCGCAGCGGCAGAGTGATCACCTCGTCGGGGGTGTGGGTGGTTACCACCGATGCTCAATGCGACGATCCAGGATTAATCAGTCGGTGGGCGGCGGACCTTGGCTGATTCTGCCCAGGTCGAGGCTCCACAGCCCGTCGATCTTGGCGGTGTAGAGCCAGGTTGCGCCCAGATTGAGAGCCAGGTCCTTCCACTCGGAGGACGGGTTCTCCGGGCTTGCAGGCAGAAACACTTCTCCGGGTGACTCAGTCAGTGTCCGGTAGTAGCCGACCATGTCGGTGGCATGTTGCTCGGGAGCGACGTTGTCACCAGGAAGGACACCGTCCCCGGGGAAATGGGTCATGAGTCCGTCCCATCTGGCTCCGCGGCGGACAGCAGGCTTTCTCGGCCAGAGTCCGCCAATGACGACTGGGATTCGAGGATATTGAACGGGTGTTGGAAGGAGTACGGCACCGTCAGTCTCGTAATGGTCTCCTCGATAGGTCACCGGGTCGCCGGACCAAAACTTGTTGATCAGGGTTAGAGCTTCGTCCGTCCTGGCCGCGATCATCTTGAAGTCCCAGGATTGGCCAAACTGCTCGTAATCGGGACGACGGCCCAATCCGACGCCGAGGATCACACGTCCGTCGGAAAGTCGGTCGAGGGTTGCCAGGTCTCTCGCCGTCTGCCACGGCTGTCTTCTCCCGACGGGTGTGATCCACGTCCCGAGACTGATTCGATTGGTTCGAGCGGCAATACCGGCCAGGGTCACCCACGGGTCGGCCATCGGCAAGTGCTCTACCACCGTCGAACCGGCCCCGATCTTCGGTGGCGGAGGGAAGATCAGATGATCGGCGAGAAACACTCCGTCCCACCCGGATTCCTCGGCGACCACCGCAGCCTCGACCAGACGAGAAACATCTGAGCCCGCCTCCCAGTTGGGTAGCACCAACCCATACTTCACGTCAGAGTCGACCACGGCAGACGAACCTACCCGCACGCAGTCGCCCGTATCGGAAATCCGCGTGGTGGACCGGGCTCATCCGTCCCCCACAGCTTCGGCGAGGGCGGCTATGTCGTCGGGGCCCACCGAACAGCACCCTCCATAGATCGTCGCGCCTGCTTCGAAAGCCCGCATTGCGCCTTCGACGAAGAGGCGCGTGCTGAGAGGCTCGCTGCGTTCGGAAACCTTCTCGCCCAGGGTCCAGTTCTCCGGGACGTGATAGCGGTTCGGGTAGCCGCCGATGGGTTTGTCGGTCATCGAGTTCAGGATTTGGAGTCCCTTTTCGATTGCTTCGGGGTAGGTGCAATTGAAGAGGTAACCGTCGATGTCGAGATCGGCGACGTGGCCGAACGCCTCAGCGATTGTCTCGCCGCTTCTCAGTTCTCCGACCGGATTCTCGTTGAGCGTCCAGGAGACATAGACGGGTAGCCGGCGGTCCACCGCAACCCTTTCTGCTTCGACGGCCGCGTTGCGTCCTTCGCGTGCGCTTGACATCGTCTCGCAAATGAAGAGATCGACATAGGGCTCGAGTGCCCGGGCCATGCCGGCGTAGATCGGACGTGCCCCGTCGTCGGGAGGGACGAGGTCAGGCCGGTAGCTCTCCGATAGCGGCGGCAAGCTGCCCGCCACCGAGACCTCCTCTCCCGACTCGTCGGCCGCACGTCTGGCCAATTGACCTGCGAAAGCGGTCATTTCGCCGTAGGCAGACCCCAGGTTGGCCGATCTCAGATAGCTCGGGACCGTCGAGTAGCTGTTGGTGATGATCATGCGAGCGCCCGCGCTGATGTAGTCGAGGTGAGTCTGCACAACCCCTTCGGGATCATCGATGAGCGCCTGCGCCGACCACAATGCGGTTCGCCCGGTTATGCCACGACGATGCAGCTCATCACCCATGCCCCCGTCGAGGATCGTGACCACCAAACACTCCTCAGATTCGTCGCGACAAACCTACCGGAGACACTTAGAGCTGAGTGGCCGACTGTCCGAGCCCGCCGGGTCCTACTGACCGATCGCCTCGAGCATCTTCTCCAACGCCTCGTCGTAGCTCAATGCCTCCGAGGCTCCGTCGGTCAGGTCGAGTGAGATCGACATCCTCGTCGGCGAGGCGTGCACGAACACTCGATCGGAGTCGGTGCCATGGTCGAGAGCGATGACGAATCGGCTCGTCGCTTCACTAGACCGCAGATCGCTGACCCGCAGGCCGAAATCTTCGGCGACGGCCTTCAATTCGGCGGCGTCTTGGACATGACTCATGTTGAGTCAGCATTTTACTCGCTGAAGTCGACGATGTCTGGAGAAATCTGGATATGACTCCAGACCCGGCGATGGTCCCATCCGGAATGGCCATAAGGCCGATGGATATACGCCTTCCCTGGCGTACGGTCATAGATGGTCTTTGAAGAAAGGTTCACAATGTCGGTTAGGCGATGGCGTGTCGTACTCGGCGCTGTCTTGATCCAACTCAGTCTCGGTGCCATCTATGCATGGTCCGTCTTCACCCCCGGTCTCAAGGATGCCGGTTGGAGCAATGTGCAAACACAGATCGTGTTCTCGGTCGGTCTCGCCGCGTTCGCTCTCGTAATGGTCTTCGCCGGCCGCAAGCTGGCCACATGGGGGCCGCATCGCCTCGCCATGGCCGGCGGTATCGTCCTCGGTTCCGGATACCTCCTTGCCGCACTCGATGGAGGAACCTCGTTCTGGCTCGTTCTGTTGGGTGTCGGATTGATCGGAGGCGCCGGGATCGGGCTCGGCTATGTCGTTCCGATCGCCGTCGGCATGAGATGGTTCCCTGACCGCAAGGGGATGATCACAGGTGCGGCTGTCGCCGGGTTCGGGTTTGGTGCCCTTGGTTGGATCAAGCTCGCCGGCGAGTGGGGCGACATGATTACTCGCATCGGCCTCGACGGAACCTTCGCTCTCTACGGCCTCCTCTTTGCTGCTCTCGTTCTCATCGGGGCCACGTGGATGCGGTTCCCCGAGCCGGGTTGGCTGCCCGAAGGGTTCGTCCCCGCCGAAGGAGCCGACGCAGGCAGGGTCGATTACACACCGAAAGAGATGCTCCGCACCCCGCAGTTCCATCTCATCTCCTTCACGTTCGCAGTGAGTGCCGGGGCCGGATTGATGGCCATCGGGCTGATGAAGCTCTATCCCGTCGAGGCGCTGGTGGAGAACGGCATATCGTCGGTCGAGGCGAGTGCCATCGCCGGTACTGCCATGGCTGTCTTCTTCAGCCTTGCCAACGGGATCGGACGTCTGGTCTGGGGAGCCCTCAGTGATCGTATGGGTCGGAAACTATCGATCATCGTCATGGCGGCAAGCCAGGGACTTCTGATGTTTGCCTTTATCCCAATGGCAGGGGCGCAGTACACGCTGTACCTCGCAGCTGCACTGATCGGGTTCAACTTCGGGGGCAACTTCGCCTTGTTCCCGGCCATCACCGCCGACCGCTTCGGCAATGCCACGGTCGGAGCGAATTACCCATGGGTATTCCTCGCTTACGGGTTCGGGGGCATCGTGTTCCCGATCCTGGGTGGCTGGCTGGGCGATCTCGGCAACTTCCCGCTCGCCTTCTCGATCTGTGGTGCTGCGCTCGTGACCGGTGCCGTTGCAGCCTTCCTCGTGTACCCGCCACATCACGACGAGGCGATGCACCGATTCACCGTGAAGCGGTTCATGCACAACGCTCACGTCTTCGAGAAAGAGCCCGTGGGCTGATGGCCCGTCAGGCGCGCCTGGACCTGAAGTGCAGCCAAACCAGCCCGGCCCCGAGAACGACGGCAACCGCTCCCCAGAGCACCCATGATCGATTCGCGGTCATGAAGCTTTGGGGAGCGAACGCGATGTCGAAGCCCTGAAGTATCCAGATCGTCCCGGCGACGATCAACAAGATACCGAGGAGCAGCCGAAGCATTCGCCGACGATAGACGTTTGCGAGCGACAGGTGACTAGTCAGGTTGAGGGGATCGTGAATAGGCCTCTGGTTACCTAAACAAATTCGGCGTTGAAGTCGATAGCAGACCATGCGTTTCTGGCGTCCTGGTGCGAGCAAGTGGGACCGCGCCTTGGGGATCACCCTGGTAGCTGGTGTGGCCATGCTGCTGCTGGTCGGGCTTGTGTTTGCGATTGCATATGGAAGCCAGCGGATCACCCGTGACGCGAAGTCCCTTCACAATGCAGACGAGATCTTGAGGTCATCGACGGTGGTGCGTGCTCAACTCTCCCTCGGTGTTCACGCAGGCGAGGTCGATAGCCATTTCGGCATAAACTCGTCGGAGGCGATGTCTCTGTCACTCGAGGAGACAGGACAAGCCCTCGAGGATCTGGACCTCGCACTCCAGGCTCTGGTGAGTGACGGCATCGAGATAGGCGACATCCAAGATCGGGTCGAGTCATTCTCCGCCGCTGCTCGGAAGGTGATCGCGCTCATGGAAGCCGGCGACACCGAGGGAGCATCCGCTGTGGTTGCCGATGACGTAGGTCCCGGATTCAACCGGCTGGGTTCCAGTGTCGTCGTGGTCAGGAATGGTCTGGCCGACACCGTGAGATCGTCGGACGTTCTGCTTTCCCAGATCGGCAATGTCGCCGGGTTCCTGGTCGCTTTCCTGCTTCCCGCCGCCGTGATCTTCATCTACCGGGATCTGCTTCGTCGCCAGGCGAGACAGGCCGAATTGGAAAGCCGGCTGGAAGCCGCCCGGCAGATCTCAGAGGCAAGAGAAGAGTTCATTGCCAACGCATCGCACGAACTGCGGACGCCGCTCACCAGTATCACAGGGTTGGCCATGCTCCTCGCGGAGGTTCCGACGATCAGAGAGGATCCGGCGTCCGCCGAGCTCCTCGACCTGATGATCAGCGAGTCGGTCGATCTCAATCGCATGGTCGAGGATCTCCTCACCGCTGCACGTCTTGATGCCGGGGCCCTCTCGTACACATTCCAGGACGTGAGTCCCGACATCGAAGTCGAGGAAGTCGCCGGGTCGCTTCGACGCGCCGGCGTGCCTGTCGAAGCTGCGTGTGAGCCTGCACAGCTACGAGCCGACGCGGTCCGCCTCCGCCAGATCATCCGAAACCTCCTTTCGAATGCCAATAAGTACGGCGGGCCTCGCATTCGCGTCCTCGGATATGTCGAGGGCCGCACTTATGTGTGCGAAGTGATCGACAACGGAGAAGGCGTCCCCGACGAGATCGCCGATCGAGTGTTCCAACGGTTCGTGCATCAGGGCCAGCAGACCGCAGTGATGGGCAGCGTTGGTTTGGGTCTATCCATTGTCCACGCTCTTACCCGTGGAATGGGGGGGAGCGCTTCCTACCGCCGGAGCAACGGAGAGACGCACTTCGCTATCCGTATGCCGCTGGCGCATTCGTCGGAGGCCCTATCCGTTCCCGGTCTTGCACGCGCAGAGCCGGACCAACTGACGGCCTAGACCGCATGGAGCATCGAGGGCTCAGCCAGCAGATCACAGGCCGCAATCTGGTGCGTTTGAGTGTCGTTATGTTCCTGCTGATCGCACAGGTGGGCATCAGCCTCATGGTCAATACCTTCTATCAGACAATGGGAGCGTTCGGCGTTCCCCTCCTGTTCTTGGGGATGAGCCTGGTAGTGCTGATCGGACTAGGTAGTGCTGCCAACGTTCCGCTGACCCTGGTTGGGCGCGTGAGAACCCATTGGTCGGTGGTGTTGCTGGACCGGGAGGCAGCGCTCCAGGTTCATGAGGATCCGGAGACGACGAGTCAGATCATCTACAACTTCAATCCGTCTACCGAGAGCGTCCTGAGCACTGGAAAGACTCAGGAAGTGGATGGAACTACTTGGATGCTGGTGCACACACCCCGTGGAGAGGGGTGGGTCGACTCATTCCACCTCACCGAGCAAGTGGATGTGGCCGAGTTCGCCGATGATCAGCGCCCGCCGAAGCTCGTTGCCGAGTTTGCGGAACGTCTTCGCAATGGTGGCGACGTCACCCCGCTGATCTCCGAGCGCGGCATCGTGCTCACCCTCACCGGACATCCGACGAGGCTCGCTCCCCAGCAGTTCGCAGACCTTCTCGGAGACGACATGCTCCGTCGTCTTCCCACAATTGGCGGCGTTCTCCAGGCCCAAGATGATTTCCGAGTCGCAGTGGCTGAGCCCTTCCTGGCCGCATACGAAGCAACAGATGAGATCACGGCAGCGACCGCCCACTCCCAGGCCGCTCTCATCCCGGCAGAGGTATGGAACTTCCGATATCTGGCTCTGGGAGAAGAAAGCCCCCAACCGTGGCTGGTCTTCTTCGAGTACGAGCAAGGCAACCCTCACATCGTCGGCTTGGGTATCGACGAGTAGACAGCCTTGACATCGGCATGGACGGTGGCGATGATGCCACCCTCATGACGGCGAACCTCCACACCGCACGATCAGGCGACACGCACGGTCGCTTCTTCGGGTTCGCCTATTTCGGCGCATAGCGCCGATTCACACCACCCCCGCTGCTCCGCTGTACCCACCGCTTCTCGACCCTGCCCGAGGCACCTCCAATGACTGACTCGCAAGACCCACCGGATATCAATCAGATTCGATCGAGCATCGACGAAGTCGACGCCGAGATCATGCGTCTCCTGGCAGAGCGCAAGGCCCATAGCCTTCGCATCGCCAGGGAGAAAGGGCGGGTGGACAGACCCTCTCGGGATCAGACCAGAGAAGAGGATCTGATCGCCGAACGCATTGCCGTGGGCCATGACCACGACCTCGACACCGGCCTGATCGTCAAGCTGTGGAGAGCAATTGTCGACGACTCGGTCCGGCTCCAGCAGGAAGCCCTCGGCCGGTCCGACGAAGGGACTCGAGGGATCTTGGTCGCCATCCAGGGAATCGAGGGCTCCTATAGCCACATGGCTTCACGCCAGTTCTTCGACGCCAGGGGCCTGGACGTGAATGTGGTCAGGACGGCGACCTTCTCGTCGGCAATCGAGGCTGTCCAGAATGGCAATGCCGAAGCGGCTCTTCTCCCCATCGAGAACACGACATCCGGCGCCATATCGGAGGTGTACGATCTGCTGCTGAGCAGCGATCTCCATGTCGCCGGAGACATAAAGTTCAGGGTTCGTCACCGTCTCTTGGGTCTCGAGGGAGCGTCGATCACCGGTCTCCGCAAGGTGTACTGCCATCCCCAGGCATCGGCCCAGTGCTCGGGTTTTCTGGCGACGCTCGATGACTGCGAGATCGTCCACTTCTCCGATACTGCGCTTTCCGGCAAGAAGATCAGTGATCTCAAGGACCCAACGGTCGGCGCCATTGCCTCTGAGGAGGCCGCTCGTCTCTTCGGACTCCAGGTCCTCAAGACGGGTGTGGCCAATCGAGATGAGAACTACACACGATTCGTCGTCGTCACCGCCAAGCCGGTCGAGATCCCCGAAGGGGTTCCCGCCAAGACCTCGATCGTGATGGCTGTGGGGAACCATCCTGGAGCGCTGATGGACGCGCTCGCTCTCTTCCGGGATGGCGATATCAATCTGGTCAAGCTCGAGTCCCGGCCCATCCCTCACAATCCTCACGAGGAGCTGTTCTATGTCGACTTCGCCGGAGATACCGCCGACCCGGCGGTGGCAGATGTCCTCGATGCTCTGACCCGCGAGGCTCGCTTTCTGAAAGTCTTGGGCAGTTACCCGTCTCGTGACCTGCGTCCCGATGACGAAGCCACCGGTCGGGGAAGTGTCGAACCAAAGGGTCGTGACGAACTCATGACCCCCAAGCCGATTCGTGAAAGCCCGGCCGGGTACAAGCTGGGGAGCCGCGGACACAAGGAATCAAACACTGTCGTTGAGGTGGGTGGAGCCCGGTTTGGCGGTGAAGAACTGGTGATGATCGCTGGTCCGTGTGCCGTCGAATCATGGGATCAGGTCATCGAGACCGCCCGTGTCGTACGAGACGCCGGCGCAACGGTACTCAGAGGTGGTTGTTTCAAACCGAGAACCTCTCCCTACTCGTTTCAGGGTCTCGGCTACGAGGGCCTCGACATGCTTGCTGAGGCCGGCAAGACATTCGGTCTGCCAATCATCACCGAGGTCCTGTCACCCAAGGACGTTGAAGAGGTGGCGAAGAAGGCAGACATCCTCCAGATCGGTACCCGCAACATGCAGAACTTCTCGCTGCTCTCTGCGGTTGGCCGCACCCATCGTCCGGTAATGCTCAAGCGGGGGATGAGCTCGTCACTCGACGAACTGCTCCAGGCAGCCGAGTACATCCTGGCCGAGGGAAACCAGCAGGTGATCCTGTGCGAGCGTGGCATCCGCACCTTTGAGACGTCGACCCGCAATACGCTCGATCTCAGTGCCGTCCCGGTGCTGCGCAGCCGAACCCATTTGCCGGTGGTGGTCGACCCGTCTCACGCCGCTGGCACCAGGGACATTGTTCCCCCGATGGCACTGGCGGCCCAGGCGATTGGAGCTCACGGAATCATGGTTGAGATCCACCCCGACCCAGCGAACGCCTTGAGTGACGGCCCACAGTCGCTGTATCTCGATCAGTTCGAGGCTCTTATGGGTGCCCTGGGTATCCCGCCGCGTCGTGGGGGTGGCGAGGCCTGACAAGCAAGGCCGCTAACTTCATCCCTCATGAGCGAACGCGTCGATGCCTGGATGGACGGCTATGTCGCTGCGTGGAGCAGTAACGAGGCAGAGGACATCGCATCTCTCTTCACCGAAGACGCCGTGTATGACCCGCAGACTGCCGATGGGGAATGGGATGGCCTCAGCGAGATCATCAGCCGATGGCAGGAGGCGGATGACAACGAGGAGAACTGGGAATTCGAATGGCAGCCCCTGGTTGAGACCGACGATCTCGCTGTGGTGACCGGCATCACTCGTTACCTCGAACCTCCAATGAGTTACCGGAATCTCTGGGTGATTCGTTTTCGTGACGACGGCCGGTGTTATGACTTCACCGAGTGGTACATCGAAGAGGACGACACTTGAGCGTCGAAACGGCTTTCGTTCTCGGTGGGGGTGGGCGCTGGGGTGCTGTCGAAGTCGGAATGCTCCAGGCGCTCGACGAGGCCGACATTCGTCCTGATCTCGTTCTGGGAACGTCGATCGGGGCCTTCAACGGTTCGGTTATCGCCGACGATCCCGGGTCCGTGGGAGTCAAGCGACTGGGCGAGATGTGGGAGGAGGTTTCCTCGGTTGATCTCTTCAGGGGCAACACTCTCGGTCGGGTTCGCAACCTGGCGACGCTGCAACCGGCACTTCATCGCAGCGCCGAGCTGCAACTGGTTCTCGAGCATGCCCATGGAGGACCTGGCAAAAGGATCGAGGACCTCGCCGTTCCGTTCCAGTGTGTCGCCGCATCTATCGAACGGGCGGCCGAGCACTGGTTCGCTTCGGGTCCGCTTATCCCTGCGCTTCTGGCGACATCGGCCGTTCCTGTTCTCTTTCCCCCTGTCGAAATCGACGGAGAGCATTTCTACGACGGTGGTTTGGTCAACTCGGTGCCCCTGGGCCGTGCCGTCAAATCGGGGGCTTCCGTGATCTACGTGCTCCAGGTCGGACGGCTCGAGGCGCCGTTGCGTGCGCCGGAAAGACTTCACGAGGCCGCGCTCATCTCCTTCGAGATCGCCCGCCGAAACCGGTATGCAACGGCAATGGAGAACTTGCCGGACGATGTGGAGGTTCACGTCCTTCCATCCGGCAATCCGGTCGAGTTCGACGATCGCCGCCAATTGCGATGGCGCGACACGGCGGCGACCACAGAACTGGCCGGGGGCGCCTACAAAGCGAGTCGCGCCTATCTCGAGGAGAAGGGCCTTTGGTAGCCCCACCGCCCAGATGGGTTCGCAGGATCGTCATCGATCCGTTGTGGGTCCTCGGAATTGGGTTGGCTCTTATCTCCCTTCCGATCGTCGCTGTTGGAGTTGCCTTCGTCTCCAGGTACGTGCCGGGGAAGTGGCGACTACTGCGAATCGTTTGGTTCTTGTTCCTTTACCTGATCGTCGATGTCGTCGCGGTCGTAGCGCTATTTGCCCTATGGATCGTGTCGGGTTTCGGATGGAAGATCCCCAGCCCCTGGTTCCAAAAGGCCCACTACGCCATCTTTGGGTGGGTCCTCCGACGGGTTGTCGCCTCCGCCAAGTTCACTTTCAAGATTCGCACCATTCCCGCTGGTGACCTGCCCCGGACCTTCGGCGAGGAGCGCACCCGGCCGGTTCTTGTCCTATGCCGACATGCGGGGCCCGGCGACTCATTCCTGCTGATGGACGCCCTCTACAACCGATTCGGTCGCCAGCCGCGCATCGTCCTCAAGGAGTTCCTGCAATGGGATCCGGCCGTCGACATCATGCTGAACCGCCTCCCCTCCGCCTTTGTCCCGGGCGGTCCCAAGGCCGGGGAGTCCGTGATCGAAGCAATCGATGCCATGTCGAAGACCATGGCTGTCGACGACGCGTTCGT
Source organism: Actinomycetota bacterium (assembly GCA_034658975.1). Classification (GTDB taxonomy): domain Bacteria; phylum Actinomycetota; class Acidimicrobiia; order Spongiisociales; family ZC4RG35; genus SZUA-217. The sequence goes on along the minus strand of JAYEGJ010000153.1, from coordinate 12,992 downwards.
GATCTTTCCCGAAGGGGGCAATTACACAATCAAACGACACCTTCGTGCAATCGAGAAGCTTCACGAGATAGGCCGTCCAGATCTCGCCGAACGAGCCGAGGCACTGCAAAACACCCTTCCCCCGAAGCCGAAGGGTGTGATGACGTCTCTGGCTGCCGCCCCGGGGAAGACGGACGTGTTCTTCGTGGGCCATGCAGGTCTGGAGACCTTCGAGGGATTCGGCGATATCTGGCGAGGCATGCCCATGGACACCCAGGTCTTCACCAAGGCCTGGTACGTGCCCGCCGAGAACATCCCGCCTCCGGAGGGTCAGGAAGAGTGGCTCTACGACATATGGGCCGAGATCGATAGCTGGATCAGCGAGCACCTGAGCGAGTCGGCCGACGCCTTTGACGAGGCCGACGAGTATTAGCGGCGGGTGCTGCCGACCTGAGGTAGTACATCCCATATATGGGACTAACGGCCTCGAGAGTTGCACGCGCGGCTCTGCTCTTCTTCTCTGGAGAGAGTTAGGCCCGGATATGGGACTAGCGACCTGAGGTCGTTAGTCCCACCCTGAACGGTTAGGCCGTGGCATGGGGCAGGCTGTAGGTCTGGGCCGTTTCGAACGCTTCGATGTCGGAGACGTACTCCAGTGTCATTGAGATGTCGTCCAGCCCTCTTTCGAGGCGGTACTTCTTGAAGGGATCGATGTCGAAGTTTCTCTGCCACGATCCGTCGGCGTTCCCGACCGTCTGACTTGGAAGATCGACGACGAATTCGGTATCCGGGCGGTTCACGGCCATCGCCATCAACTCATCGATGTCACTCTTGGGCAGTTCGATCGTGAGCATTCCGCCTTGAAAGCAATTGCTCTTGAAGATGTCGGCGAAGCTCTCGCCCACGACCGCTTCGATTCCCAGGCCGTCAAGAGCCCACACGGCGTGTTCCCGGCTCGACCCCGATCCGAAGTTCTCCCGGCACAGCATGATTTTCGATCCGGCATAGGCCGGGTCGTTGAGGATGAAATCGGGATCCTTTCGCCAGGCTTCGAACGCAAATGGCCCATAGCCAGTGCGCTCGATTCTCTTGAGATGCCGGGCCGGGATGATCTGGTCTGTATCCACGTTGGCTCGATCCATAGGGATCGCCTTGCCCCTAACCGATGTAACCCTCTTCATGACGCCACTTCGCTCACGTCTACGAAGTGGCCGGCGATCGCAGCCGCTGCGGCCATCTCGGGGCTCACCAGATGAGTCCGGCCTCCAGGACCCTGGCGCCCTTCGAAGTTTCGGTTCGAGGTCGAAGCACTGCGCTGGCCGGGCAGGAGGATGTCGGGATTCATTCCGAGGCACATGGAGCATCCGGCATCTCTCCATTCGAATCCTGCGTCGATGAACACGGCGGCCAGGCCCTCGTCCTCAGCCTGCTTTTTCACCAACCCCGATCCGGGTACGACCATGGCGCTCACCCCGTCGGCGACCTTGTTGTGTCCGACCACCGTTGCCGCGGCCCTCAGGTCCTCGATGCGGCCGTTGGTGCATGACCCGATGAAGACCCGGTTGACCGAGATATCGCTGATCGGCGTGTTGGGGGAGAGGTTCATGTAGGCAAGAGCGCGCTCGACCGACTCCCTCTTCTCCGCCGGTAGAGCCGAAGGGTCGGGAACGCGGCCATCAACTGGTGCGCTCTGGGCGGGGTTGGTGCCCCAGGTGACGAAAGGCTTGATCCTCGATCCGTCGATCACCACTTCGCGATCGAAGACGGCGTCGGAGTCCGACGGCAGTTCCTCCCAACGGGCGACGGCCTGGTCCCATTCGTCGCCCTTGGGCGCTTGGGGCCGGCCCTTGGTGTACTCGAAGGTCGTCTCATCGGGGGCGATCAGACCGGCCCGCGCGCCGGCCTCGATCGACATGTTGCAGATCGTCATGCGGCCTTCCATCGAGAGATTGTGGATGACCTCTCCTCGATACTCGATGACGTGGCCGAGCCCCCCGTGGACGCCGATCTCGTTGATGATCGCAAGGATCACGTCCTTGGCAGTCACGCCGGGGCGGAGCTGGCCGGTGACTTCGACCGACATCGTCTTTGGCTTGGATTGCCGCAGCGTCTGGGTGGCAAGCACGTGTTCAACCTCGGATGTGCCGATCCCGAACGCCAGAGACCCGAAGGCGCCGTGGGTGGAGGTGTGGCTGTCTCCGCAGACGATCGTCATGCCCGGCTGGGTAAACCCCTGCTCCGGTCCGATGATGTGAACGATGCCCTGTCGCATGTCGAAGATGTCGTAGAGCGTGATGCCGAACTCCCTGGCGTTGGCCTGCATGACCTCGATCTGCCTGGCCGATAGCGGGTCCGGATTGGGGAGCTGCCTGTCGATCGTCGGCACGTTGTGGTCGACCGTCCCCAGTGTGCGATCCGGTCGACGGACCGGTCTTCCCGCCTGCCGCAATCCTTCGAAAGCCTGGGGAGAGGTGACCTCGTGGATCAGGTGCAGGTCGATGTAGAGGAGTTCCTGGCGCTCTCCGAGAAGCTCATCGGGATCGCCTGTTCCTGCTTCCGCAAGAGCTTCTCTTCTCGACTGTTCTTGGAGGGGACTGTGGACCACATGGGAGTCCCATATCTTCTCGAAGAGAGTCCTTCCCGACATCAGAGCGCCACGAGATCCGTCGTCTCGGAAACCAGTGCAGCCACTCGCTCGCCGACCTCCGAGGTCGAGGCTTCCATCCTCCCGGCCCACAAGGAGGGGAGTGAGCCCGCTACCTCGCCGGTGGCCTTCTCGACAGCATCACCGGCTTCGATCTCACCGAGATTGGTGAGCAGCATCGCCGCTGAGCCAATCGCTGCCAGGGGATTGATCTGACCAGTTCCCTCGAACCCCGGAGCGGTCCCTCCGATCGGCTCGAACATCGAGACACCCTTGGGGTTCACGTTGCCGCCGGCTGCGACACCCAGGCCTCCCTGGATGGCAGCACCAAGGTCGGTGACTATGTCGCCGAACATGTTGTCGGTGACCATCACGTCGAATCTCGCTGGATCCTCCACCATCCAGAGACACGTCGCATCGACATGTGCGTATGCGGTCTGGACATCCGGGAACTCCGCGCCGACCTCCTCGAAGACCCGGTTCCAAAGGTCCCACGCATAGGTCAACACGTTGGTCTTGCCGCAAAGCGTGAGGTGTTTGCGGGGACGCGACGCCGCCAGTTCGTAGGCGTATCGCACACATCGCTCGACAGCGAACCGGGTGTTGACCGAGCGCTGCTCAGCTACTTCATCAGGTGAGCCCTTCTGGGTGAATGAGCCTTCGTTGACGTAGAGGCCCTCGGTGTTCTCCCGCACGACGACGAAGTCCACGTCTTCGGGTGAAACGTGGGCGAGGGGGCTGGTTACCCCCGGGTAGAGCTTGATGGGCCGGAGATTGATGTACTGATCGAGCTCTCGTCTCAGGGCGATGATGATCTCTTGCTCGAGGATCCCCGGCTTGACCTCTGGATGTCCAACGGCGCCGAAGAGGATGGCGTCGGACTGCTTGAGACCTGCCAGGTCGGTGCCGGTGAGAGTCTCACCGGTCCGGAGGTATCGCTCGCCGCCAATGTCGTAGTAGGTGAGATCGAGATCGAACCCGAATCGTTCCGCTGCTACCTCGAGCACTTTCACAGCTTCGGCGATGACCTCCGGGCCCGTCCCATCGCCCGGGACCACCGCGATGTTGTAGTTGTTCATCTGAAGGATTCGACGACCCCTTCATGCACTTCTATGCCGGTGCTCGCGTCGGCAGCGATTGCCTTGACCTGCGCCTCGGTGACGGTGCCCCACTGATTCGTTGCCATTGAAACCCGGGCGAAGGCGCGCTCGAAGGCTGTCGTGCTGAGGTGGATTCCCATCGTCTCGAGAGTCCTTTGGAGGTCGGCGCGACCTGCCGGCGCGGAAGGGTCGGTTTGGGTGAAGTTCATTGGCTGTTGCCTCCAACGAGGGATGGGGAAACGTCGGACAGTTTCTTGAGGGCTACTCGACCCGACTTGACCATGTCGACGATTCCATAGGGTTTCATGTGATCCACGAACGAAGCGAGATGGTTGGGCGTACCCGACACCTCGAACGTCATGGAATTCTGGCTGAGGTCTGTCATGCGAGCACCAAACAGGGATGCCGTGTCGCTGACTTCGCCGCGACCGGCAGGAGCGCACGACACACGCAGGATCATGACCTCGCTCTCGAGGGCTTCGGTCGTGTCGAGTTCCTGGACCTTGATCACGTTCACCAGCTTGTGAAGCTGTTTCTTGAGCTGCTCGAGCTCGGGAGCGTCTACCACGAGGGTGATGTGAGAGCGCCCGTCGACGTGGGTAGGGCCGACGGCCAACGAGTGAATATTGAATCCGCGGTTGGAGAACATGGCGGAAACACGCGCCAGGACTCCGGGCTTGTCTTCAACGATGACGGACAAAGTGTGTTGTTTCACAGTTCCTCCGGGCCCATGACAACGTCGTCATTCGATCCACCGGCGGGCACCATCGGGAAGCACATCTCATCGGGGTCGACGACCACCTCGATGACGACAGGTCTATCGGTGACGGCCAACGCCTTTTCGATTGTGACGTCGACCTCGTCCGGATGGGTAACCCGGAAGGCGACGCAGCCCATGGCCTCTGCCAGTTTCGGGTAATCCGGCACAGCCGTGCCGAGATCGGAAGCCGAGATCCTGCCGCCGTAGAACAGGTTCTGCCACTGCTTCACCATGCCGTACCCACCGTTGTTGAACACGGCGACCTTGACCGGGATGTCCTCGACTGCGGCAGTGATCAACTCCTGAAATGTCATCTGGAAGCAGCCATCGCCGTCAAGGGCGAAGACGAGATCATTCGGCCGGGCCGTCTTGGCACCGACTGCGGCAGGCACCGCAAACCCCATGGTCCCCAGGCCTCCGGAGTTCACCCAATTGTCGGGCTCGGCGAAGCTCCAGAACTGTGAAGCCCACATCTGGTGCTGCCCTACGCCGGCGACGATGACGGCGTTTCCGTTGGTCAACGAGTGGAGTCGCTCGATGAAATACTGCGCCTTGATAGGGCCGTCAGCGGCCTGGTCGTAGGAGTACGGGTGCGAGGTCGCCCATGAGTCGAGTTGGGCGAACCAGGCGTCGCGGGCGGGGGCCGGAGTCGTCTCCCGCAGAGTCCTGACTCTCTCGTTCATGGCCCGGAGGACGTTCCTGGCATCACCCACCACCGGCACGTCGGCCTCTCTCACCTTCCCGATCTCGGCCGGGTCGACATCCACATGGATGATCTTGGCGTTGGGGGCGAAGGCGTCGACCTTTCCAGTAACCCGGTCATCGAAGCGTGCTCCCAGGCTGACCAGAACGTCCGCGTTCTGGATGGCGGTTGTGGCCGTGTAGGCACCGTGCATGCCCGGCATGCCCAGATGGAGGCGATGGCTGTCCGGGAAGGCGCCACGGGCCATCAGCGTGGTGACGACTGGGGCGTTCATGGCCTCTGCGAACTCGAACAACTCGGGTGAGGCCGAAGCCTTGATGACGCCGCCGCCCACGTAGAGGACGGGCTGGCTGGCAGCCTCGATCATCTCCACCGCCGCCCTGATCTGTCTCGGGTGGCCGTCTGTCGTGGGGTTGTATCCGGGAAGCCCGGCGAGGGTTGGTTCGTACCACTCGGTCTCCGCGTTGAGCACGTCTTTGGGGATGTCGATCAGGACAGGGCCGGGCCGTCCGGTGGCGGCGAGGTGAAACGCCTCGTGGATGACATTGGGGATGTCGTCGGCGTCGGTCACGAGGTAGGAATGCTTGGTGCAGTGCATTGCCAGACCGGTTGTGTACGCCTCCTGAAAGGCGTCGCTGCCGATGGCGCTCGTGCCTACCTGACCCGTGATGGCGACCAGTGGAGTGGAGTCCATTTTTGCATTCTGGAGTGGTGTGATCAGGTTGGTTGCCCCAGGCCCGGAGGTGGCCATCGTCACACCCACTCGACCGGTCGCCATCGCGTATCCCTCGGCCATGTGGCCGGCACCCTGCTCGTGTCTGGCCAGGACGTGCCTGATCGGACTGTCGAGCAGAGGGTCGTAAGCGGGGAGGATCGCCCCGCCAGGGACACCGAAGATCACCTCAACACCCTCGTACTCGAGGCTGAGGAGGAGTGAGTTGGATCCTGTGAATGGTTTGTTCGTCATATGGCTGTGCTATTCGGGAAAGAAAAAACCCTCCGGCCGGAGGGTTGTAGCGCACGCAGAAATCTGCGCGCACTACTCAATAAGAAGAATTACGTCGAGGGCGTGGAGACGGCTGTTCATGTGCTGAGGCAGTAAAGGGTACCGGGCCACCGGTGTCAAGCCTATGCACGACTCTTCTGGGTAGGTTTTTTCACGCCAGGCGTGGAAAAACCTACCCAGAACGGTTTAAGGGGCCTTCTTGGGGTCGAGGAAGGGCATCAGGTTGCGGAGTTTGGCCCCGACCTTCTCGATCTCGTGGCCCTGATTGGCCTCGCGCTGCTCGAGGAGGAACGGGGCGCCTTCACGCGCCTGGGCCAGCCACTCGTTGGCGAATGCGCCAGATTGGATCTCGGACAGGATCTCTTTCATCGCGGCCCTGGTCTCGTCGGTGACGATGCGGCCGCCTCGCGTGTAATCCCCGTACTCAGCGGTGTCCGAAATCGAGTAGCGCATCCACGAGAGGCCTCCCTCGTAGAGGAGGTCGACGATCAGCTTGAGCTCGTGAAGTGTCTCGAAGTAGGCCGACTCCGGCTGATAGCCGGCTTCAACCAGGGTCTCGAACGACGCCTTGATCAATTCTGAGACGCCGCCGCAGAGAATCACCTGCTCACCGAAGAGGTCGGTCTCCGTCTCCTCCTTGAAGGTGGTTTCGAGGATTCCGGCGCGACCGCCTCCGATCGCCCACGCGTAGGAAAGACCCAGAGCGTGGGCGTTGCCCGATGGGTCCTGGTGCACGGCAAGGAGACACGGCATGCCCGAGTCCTGTTCGTAGGTGCGTCGGAGGAGATGGCCCGGGCCTTTGGGGGCGATCATGGCGACATCCACATCACCCGGCGGATCGATCTCGCCGTAGTGAATGTTGAAGCCGTGGGCGAAGAGGAGGGTGTCTCCGGCCTCGAGGTGGGGTTCGACAGATTCGTTGTAGATGGGCCCCATGATCTGGTCGGGGACCAGCATCATGATGACGTCGGCCCATTCCGCTGCTTCGGACGGGGTCATCACGGTCAGACCGGCGGCGGCGGCCTCGTCACGCGATGCCGATTCTTCGCGGAGGCCGACAGCGACGTCGACTCCGGAGTCCTTGAGGTTGAGGGCATGGGCATGGCCCTGGCTGCCGTATCCGATGATCGCGACCTTGTGCGCCTTGATGAGGCTGGGGTCGCAGTCCTTGTCGTAATAGATGGTCGCCATGGGGCGATTGTTGCCTCGTTTGATCCCGGCCGCCAAAACAGGGCGTACCATCGGTGGCCTCATGTCGATCAAAATCAGGTCACAAGACGTAACCGAAGGTCCCGCCAAAGCCGGCGCTCGAGCGATGCTTCGAGCTGTCGGTCTCAAGGACGAAGACTTCGAGAAGCCCCAGATAGGCGTGGTGTCCGCCGGCAACGAGGTCACCCCGTGCAACCTCACCGGGCCTGAGCTCTCCGAGCACGCCAAGGCCGGGGTCTCCGAGGCCGGAGGCGTTGGGCTGGTCTTTTCCACCATTGCCGTTTCCGACGGGATCTCCATGGGTCATGAAGGCATGCGTGCCTCACTCGTGTCGAGAGAGGTCATTGCCGATTCTGTTGAGTTGGTCATGCACGCAGAACGATTCGACGCACTGGTGTCCATCGCCGGGTGCGACAAGTCCCTCCCGGGGATGCTGATGGCATCGGCAAGGCTCGACCTTCCGGCAGTGTTTCTCTACGGCGGCTCGAGTCTTCCCGGTCACTATGACGGCAAGGACATCTCGATCGTCGACGTCTTCGAAGGGATCGGGGCCGAATCCGAAGGCCGCATTTCCCCCGACGAGTTGCTCGCCATCGAACGCGCCGCATGCCCCGGTGTCGGTTCGTGTGCGGGGATGTTCACCGCCAACACGATGGCCTCGGTGGGCGAGGCCATCGGCATGTCCCTTCCCGGGTCGGCCTCGGTCCCGGCCATCGATCCACGCCTCCGCACCTACGCCCGCGAGTCGGGAGAGGCCGTTATGAGACTGCTCGAGTCTGGTCTCACCCCCCGCCAGATCATGACCCGCCCCGCATTCGAGAACGCCATCACGACCGTGATGGCCCTCGGTGGCTCCACAAATGCGGTTCTTCATCTGCTGGCGATAGCGTTTGAAGCCGATGTCAACCTCTCGCTGGACGACTTCGATCGAATCTCACGGCAGACGCCGCACATCGGCGATCTCAAGCCGTTCGGCAAGTACCACATGGTCGATCTCGACAGGATCGGCGGCATCCCGGTGGTGCTCAAGGCATTGCTCGAAGAGGGGCTGTTGCACGGCGATGTGCCAACCGTGACCGGCAAGACGATGGCCGAGAATCTAGCCGACGTGACCTTCCCCGAGGACCAAGACGTCATCCTCCCAGTGGATGCACCGATAGCTCGCGAGGGCGGTATTGCCATTCTCGGCGGCAACCTCGCCGAGGACGGCGCGGTCGTGAAGTTGGCCGGAATCGAACTCGATGTCTTCGAGGGCCCGGCCCGCGTCTTCGAGGGTGAGCAAGGTGCGCTCGACGCCATGTTCAATCATCAGATCCAAAAGGGGGATGTGGTCGTCATCCGCACCGAAGGACCGCGTGGCGGACCCGGAATGCGAGAAATGCTTCAGATAACCGCAGCCATCAAGGGTGCCGGGCTGGGAAAGGACGTCCTGTTGATCACCGATGGTCGTTTCTCGGGTGGCACCACAGGTCTTTGCATCGGTCATGTCGCCCCCGAGTCGGAGGTCGGTGGAACCATCGGCCTGGTCCGGGAGGGCGATCGGGTTCGGGTCGACATTGCAGGCCGACGGCTCGACGTGCTCGTCGATGAGGGTGACCTCGACGGCCGTCGCCAGGAGTGGACCCCGCATCCCGAGCGCTATCCGAGGGGCGCCCTCGCCAAGTACGCACGCCTCGTCGGTTCGGCGAGTTCGGGTGCTGTCACCTAGGAGCCCGTCACGGGCCGCTAGATTTCGTCTGTGACAGAAGAAGCGCAAGAAGAAAAGAGTCGTTTCGGCAGGGCCATTGCCGGAGCCAGCGACAGGGTGTTCGACATCGTCGATCCCGATCTGCTCCTCGAGCACGTAGACGTCAATGCGCTGCTCGACCGTGTGGACGTGAACGCCCTTCTCGATCGTGTGGACGTCGATGCCTTGCTCGAGCGCGCCGACATCGACGCTCTCATGGAACGGGTTGACATCCAGGCGATCGTGGATAGGGCAGGGATCCCCGACATAGTCGCCCAGAGCACGGGCCACCTCGGCGGATCGGCTCTCGATCTGTTTCGCCGTCCACTCGTAGGCCTCGACGAGATAATCTTTCGGGTGCTCAATGGGGTCGCCCGGCGTGAACCGGACACCTTTCCCGCAGGTCCGAGTGATCTGGTCGCCTGGGTCGACGATCGGAGAGAAGGAGAGGATATCGACGGTCTCAAGACCGGTCGTTATGCAGGTCCGCTCACCCGTCTGCTGGCTGTTCTCCTCGACTCTGTGTTCGTGACCTTCATGTTCACTCTTTTTGCTGGCGGAATCACCCTCATGGTCCAATTCTTCGTCCCCGACTTCGAGTTCCCCAGGTCCAGAGGGCTCTGGTATGGCGTGGCGTACTTCTTATGGGCTGTTGTCTACATGTGGGTGGCGGTCGCCATATTCGGCAAGACTCTCGGCAAGATGGTTCTCGGGGTGCGTGTGGTCAAGGCTGATGGCTCGGTCGTGGTGAAGGGACGCAGCGCCTTCATACGAGCGCTTACCTACCCGTTGAGCTTTGCTCTGTTCGGAATAGGCCTGCTCGGGGCCGTTTTCGGCCGCGAGAGACGGACCTGGCACGATCGGTTCGCGGGCACTGCGGTTGTGTACGACTGGGGGAGCCGGACGGCTGCGATGCCCACCCCGCTGGCGAAGTTCCTGGAGCGCAGGGGAGCGGACCTCTAACGCTGCATGGTCTCCGGCGCATCCGGGCCGGCGCTGTCGCGGTTCTCGAGCAGATATCGCACCGTGAATCCGGTGATGGCAGCCATGAGGATCGCTCCTGACATCAGGAAGTCGGCCTTGACCAAAAGGCTGGTGATGATGGTCATGGCCAGGGGAATCATGGCGAGTGTCCCGCCTACGGCAGACATCGTTGCACCGAGTGCGAGGCCGATCGGTATGGCCGGGAAGATGATGTGGACGACAACCCCAAGCGTCCCTCCGATGAAGAACATCGGGAAGATGGTGCCGCCGTAGAAGCCACCTCCGATGCTTACGCTCATCGCCATGGTCTTGAGAATCGCCAGTATGACGAGAGCGAGCACGCCGAATTGGGTCGGATTGTCGATGATCGGGACCAGTCCATCGACTCCGGAGAACAGCGTGAGGGGTGAAGTGAATGCGATGGCAGCAATCGCAGCGCCACCAACGAGGCCTCTGAGGATCGGTCTGGAGTCGAGTGGGCTCATCAGCGTGGTAATCGCCTTGATGGTCCTTCCGATCAGAATTGCGGCCACAGCACCGAAGAGACCGATGCCCACTCCGGCCAGGAGCATCCATGACCTGAAGTCGGCAGTCGGAACATCGTAAAGGCCCAGGAACGGTGCTCCGAGGGTCGGGTAGAGGATGCCGAAGCTCACGGCCCCGGCAATGACGCCGGGGACCAGATGGTTGAAGTAGTAACTGTGGGTCTGTTCGTGCTCGAGTTCGAAGGCCAGGAGCGGACCGCCCAGGGGAGTGGAGAGAAGGCCACCGAACGCTCCGCTGATGCCGGTGAAGGTGGCAACTCGAACCCGTTCCTCATCCGCCCCGGCACGTCTCGCCAGCCAGGTGCCGGCAGCGCCTCCGGCTGTGCCCAGAGGCGCTTCGGGCCCCAAGGATGCCCCTCCGATCAGCGAGATGACTGCGACGAGCAAGGCGCCCGGTGCGGTCGATGGTTCAACGTGGCCATCCTGGAGTTCGCTGATGAAGCCATCGAATCTGGCGGGGAGCTTAAGGAGGACGTAAGTGAGGCCGATCAGCAGGCCGGCTCCGATCGGGATGACGATGCTCCAGACCCCACCGGAGAACCATTCCGTCGATCCCTCGTCGCCCCAAAGTGCGTGCGTTCCTTCTTCCACCAGAAACAGGTAGACCAGGCTGAACACTCCAGTGATGGCCCCAAGGGCGACTGCTCGGCCGATGGCCCTGGCGGGAGACGGCTTGGGCACGGTGGGAAGCTACCCGACGCCGGCAGATTGGCGAACCAGTGTGATGAGTCCGCTCTTGAATGCCGGGGTTCGCGAAACGGGGTCGACAGCCCTGGAGAGGAGAACATTCGCCTCCGGGAAGTACATGGCAGCGTTTCCCGACGGGATCCTCGCCGAGCGAACAACGATGGAGCCGAGTAATCCACCCTCTCCATTGACGGTGACAACGGCATCCACCTCGAGACCCATGCGCTCGATGTCATCAGTGTTCATGAGGATCACATCGCGGCGGTCTTGGCCCCGATAGATGTCCTCTTCTTCATAAACGACGGTGTTGAACTGCCCTTCCGATCTGATGGTCATCAGTCGCAACGTGACGCTGTCGCCCCTCAAATCCGGGAGCGGAATGGCGTGGAACTTGGCCCGGTTCGTATCGGTGGCGAAGCTGGTGTCGTGGAAAGTCCGGCCTCTTATCTGGAATTCCTGGCGAGTTTCGTCGATCGTCTCGAGATCCCGGTAGCCGGGGATGATTCTGGCGATCGCCTTCCGGATCGTCCCGTACCGACGCATGGATGCCCAGTCCAGGACACCCTGGCTGTCGATAGCTTCCCCGATATCGGCGAGGACCGAGACCTCTGCCCGAGGGCCTTCGTGTCGGCTGGGCCCGCCTTCCGAGAGGCGAACGAAATTGAACATCGACTCCTGCGTGGTGGGTTGCGGTTCTTCATCCCTCGCCAGAACGGGAAGGACGATGGTCTCCCTGCCCCGCCCGAGCACATGCCCGGTGTTGAGTGTGGTCGACAGGTACACCGCCAGGTCGAGCTTTTGCAGAGCGCGGGCGGCGAAGTTCGCGTCCGGGTTGGAGCCGAACAGGTTTCCTCCTAAACAGATCCCGACTTTTGCGGAGCCCTCGGCCGCGGCCTCCATGCAGCCCATCGTGTCCAGGCCTTCGCCGTTCGGGGTGCGTACGCCCAATTCGTCTTCCAGGGCTTTCAGAACCGATTCCTTGAGGCGGGGCGTCACCCCCACCGAGCCGATTCCCTGAACATTGGAGTGCCCTCGTATGGGCAGGAGGCCTGCTCCGGGCCTGCCCAGCATTCCTCGCATCATCGCGAGGTTCGCTATCGCCTGAACGCTTTGAACGCCGTGGGAATGGTGGGTGATCCCCATAGCCCAGGCGAAAACAGCGTTACCAGCGCCTCCATAGAGATCTCCGATGTGCTCGATGGCTCCCCGGCCTACCCCGGATCGAGTGGTGATCGTCTCCCAATCGGTGGCTTCGACAACGGAGCTGAACTCGTCCCATCCATCGCAAGCCTCACTGACAAAGCCGTGGTCACCGGCATCGGTTTCGATCAATCGCTTGGCGACCCCGGTGAGGAACGCGATGTCGCCTCCGATGTGGGGTTGGACGTACTCGTCGGCAATCTCGGTGCCGAAGAGAAGACTCCAAGGTCTCGACGGAACCTTGAATCGCACGAGGCCGGGCTCGATGAGCGGGTTGACGACGACGATCGTCCCGCCACGCTTCTTGATGTCGGCGAGCGAGGTCATGAGCCGGGGGTGGTTCGAAGCCGGGTTGGCTCCGATCAGGAAGAAAATGTCGCCCCGACCCAGCCGCTCCAGGTCTTCGAGGACGATGGTTGCAGTGCCCGACCCCGTAACGCTCGAGAGGC
>JAYEGJ010000152.1:0-23633 GCA_034658975.1 Actinomycetota bacterium | reverse complement strand
TCGGCTTCCGGCGGGAAGGCGATCTGGTTGACGCGCTCCATGGCGGCAGCAAGTGCCTCGCTGTCGTTCGAGGCGACGCGGACAATTCCCATGCCGTCGGCCTCTTCGATTTCGATCTTGGCTCCGGTCTGCTCCTCGAGCTCGCGGATAACCGCACCCTTGGGACCGATGATCTCCCCGATCTTGTCCTTGGGGATCTCGACCGACTCGATACGCGGCGCCCACTGGTTCATCTCTTCCCTGGGCTCGGAGATCACGTCGCTCATCGCATTGAGGATGAATAGACGGGCCTCACGGGCCTGGGTCAGAGCGCCCTTGAGCACATCGGAAGGAAGCCCCTGGATCTTTGTGTCCATCTGAAGCGCCGTGATGACGTCTGCCGTCCCGGCGACCTTGAAGTCCATGTCTCCCAGGGCATCCTCGGCTCCGAGGATGTCGGTAAGAGTCACGTACTCACCGTCCTGATGGATAAGACCCATGGCAATACCTGCGACGGGAGCGCTGATCGGAACACCGGCGTCCATCATCGAGAGACTCGACGCGCAAACCGACGCCATCGAGGACGAGCCGTTGGAGGCAAGAACCTCGGACACGAGACGAAGGGCGTATGGGAACTCGTCCGAGTCCGGCACGACGGGGAGCAGTGCCTTCTCGGCAAGTGCACCGTGACCAATCTCACGACGCTTGGGACCACGCATGAATCCGGCCTCTCCGGTGGAGAATGGCGGGAAGTTGTAGTGGTGCATGTACCGCTTCGACTCGGCAGTGTCGAGGGTGTCGAGCATCTGCTCCATCTTGAGCATGCCCAAGGTGGTGATGTTCAGGACCTGGGTCTCTCCACGCTGGAAGATCGCCGAACCGTGGGTGCGCTCAACGGCTCCAACCTCGATCGTCAGCGGGCGAATGTCAGTTACACCACGACCGTCCAGACGCACTCCCTCGGAGACGGTGCGACCACGGGCGAGCTTCTTGAAGACCGACCGGAAGGCGCGCTTGGCCTCGGTCAGCGAATCGTCGTCGTCCTCGGCAAGTGCGAGTTCTGCGATCGTCTCATCGAGGGCCTCCGCTTCGGCCTTCTGACGCTCGAGCTTTCCGGCGATTTCAAGAACCGCTCCGAGCTTGGGCGAGGCGATGCCCTCTACCCTGGCGAACATGTCGTCGGAGTAGTCGACGGCGACGGGCCATTCGACTTCCAGCTTGGTGACGGTTGCCTCCAGCTCGAGCTGGAGATCGACCATCTCGCCAATGTAGGTCTTGGCCTCCTCGAGTCCTTGGGCGACTGCTTCCTCATCGGAAGGACGATCACCTTCGGCAATGAGCCGCATGCCGTTCTCGGTGGCTCCGGCTTCGACCATCGTGATATCGACTCCACCGTCTTCATTACGACGTCCGGCGACAACCAGCTCGAAAACCGATTCCGCGAGATCCTCTTCGGTGGGGAAGGGAATCCACTCACCCTTCCTGAGCCCAACGCGAACTGCGCCGATCGGGCCTTCAAACGGAATGGGACTGACCATCAACGCGGCCGAGGCTCCGTTGAGAGCGATGACGTCGAAGGGGTTCTCCTGGTCGACAGCGAGTGACGTCACCACGATGTGGGTCTCGTTGCGGTAGCCGTCCTCGAAGGATGGGCGCAACGGACGATCGATTAGACGACAGGTCAGGATGGCCTGCTCGGATGGACGACCTTCACGCCGGAAAAATGATCCGGGGATTTTGCCGACCGAATACATGCGCTCCTCGAAGTCGATGGTCAGGGGAAAGAAATCGATCCCCTCCCGCGTCTTACGATTTGCGGTGGCGGTAACCAGTAGTTCGGTTCCGCCAAGTGTGGCAACCACGGCGCCGTCGGCCTGGCCGGCAAGTTTGCCGGTGCTCAGGGCGAACTCTTTGCCGCCGATGGTGCCGCGGACAGATGTCTCGGGCACGTAGTGCTCCTTGTGTTGTTTGCTTCTGGAGCCGTGCCCGTTGGCAGTAGTCATGCCTCCGCCGTCTGACTCGGGTCAGACCGGATCCGGAGAAGGCATCGCCACTGTCAACTGACTTGACTCACCTCTTGTGCGGGACTCAGCCCCGCTATACACATGAGGAGCGGAAATCCGCTCCTCATGAAATCTCTAGTTAACGCCTCAGGCCAAGTTTGGCGATGAGGCTTCGATACCTCTCCACGTCCTGTCGACGCAGATAGTCGAGCAGCCTCCGACGCTTACCGACCATCAGGAGCAGGCCGCGACGACTGTGGTGGTCGTGCTTGGCGTCCCGCAGATGCTCGGTCAGGTGGCCAATCCGCTCGGTGAGCAGGGCAACCTGAACTTCGGGAGAGCCTGTGTCGCTCTCGTGTGTGCCGTACTCGGCGACAATCTCGGTAGTTGTCTTCATTGCGCGATAAACCTGAAATGAATGGGGGGATTCGTGGAGAACTCTAACACTTCTGTTGGATCAACTCATATTCGAGGTTGTGGCATCTAGAAATCGGCGGGTCTCGACCACATCGGCCGTCATCGCTTCTACGAGAGGCTCGACTCCGTCGAACTTCTTCTCCGGTCGGAGATACTCGACGAACTCGACAGTGATGTGCTGACCGTATAGATCGGCATCGAAGTCGAGGACGAACGCCTCGACGAGCAGTTCCCCGCCGCCGAAGGTCGGCCTCACGCCAACGTTGATCGCAGCCTGATGAGTCGTCTCGCCTATTCGGACAAACGCCGCATAGATCCCGATCGCCGGAATGACCTTCCGCACCGGAGGGCGCATGTTGGCCGTGGGGAACCCGATCTCACGGCCGCGTTTGTCTCCCGGGACGACCGTGCCGGTCATGCGATAGCGGGAGCCGAGCAGGCTCGCCGCCGGACCGACCTCGCCATCCTCGATCATGTGGCGAATTCGACTCGAGGAGACGATCTCCGCTCCGTCGTCGACAAGGGCGATCGTCTCTACCTCGAAGCCGTGGCTCGCACCCAGAGAGCGCAGCAGGTTCACGTCGCCCGCCCTGTCTTTTCCGAATCTGAAGTCGGCGCCGACCACCAATCGGCCAATCCGGAGACGATCGACCAGGACCGACTCGACAAATTCCTCGGGTGGATATTCACGAATCTCGGTCAGGTCGAGAACACCGACGCGCTCGACGCCGCTTCGTTGCAGAAGTTCGATCCGCTCCTCGAGATTGGTGATCAATCGCGGGTCGCTGCCAGGCCGGAGTACTTCCACGGGATGAGGATCGAAGGTGAGAACAGTCTTGGTGTAGGCGTCACCGAGTTGTCGAAGCAGCGCCTGATGACCCATATGCACCCCGTCGAGCACCCCGATGGTCACGGCGGATCCCGACTCCATGACAGGCCAGGAGGCCGGGGAGTCTTCGAAAAGCATCATGAAGGAAGCACCACTTCGGGCCGCGCCTGCTGGCCATCGGTGGTGTACACCGCCAGAAGAGACCCGTCGCCATCGAGTACCCGATAGGGCAGGTCGGTTGGGGCGCTTGTGATATCGCCGCCCAGGAAGCGCATGCCGTTCCTCACGCCGTTCGAGGTGTCCTCGTCGACCGTGACTTCCGGCAGGTCAGCCAGGGCTTCAGCCGGCGAGAGAAGGTAGTCATGCCAGTTCGCCAGATCGTCAACGATGACTCCTTGTGATGCCTTCAGAGAGCCGATGCGTGTCCTCCGGAGAGCCGTCAGGTGGGCGCTGCCCCCCAGAACGGCGGCGAGATCATCGGCCAGGGAGCGGATATAGGTCCCCTTTCCACAGACAACCCGAAACTCGATCTCGGGATAGGGGCCAGCCCCGATCGAGGTGAACTCGAGTTCATGGATCTCAACCGGTCTCGCCTCGCGTTCGACCACTTTCCCTTCCCGGGCCAGTTCGTAGAGACGCTTTCCGTCCCTCTTCAGCGCCGACACCATCGGTGGCACCTGATTGATCACACCGATGAAGCGAGGGGCTATTGCCTCCAACTCTCCGGGTTGGAAGTCCATGGGTTCTCTGGACAACACCGCTCCCTCGGCATCGAGCGTGTCCGTGGTGACGCCGAAGAGGGCCGTGGCCAGGTATTCCTTGGGCTGATCTTGAACAAACCGAATCAGACGAGTGACGTTGCCGATACCGACCACGAGCGCACCCGTAGCCATGGGATCGAGAGTTCCGGCATGACCGACCTTCTTCACCCCCGTGGCCTTCTTCACGGCACCAACAACCTGATTGGAAGTCATGCCTTGGGGCTTGTCGACTATGAGGAAGCCCCAGGTCACCGGTGATCCTCTATCAACCCCCGAACAGTCTCTAGCACCTCTTCGACCGGCTTTTCCACGGTGAATCCGGCCGCAAGGCGATGGCCTCCGCCACCCAGCGAATCAGCGAGACCGCCTACGTTGGTGTCGCCGCGAGACCGCATGCTCACTTTGACCCTGCCGTCGGCGTGAACCTTGGCCAGGACCGCGGTATCCGCCTCGACGGCCAGGCGAATCGTGTCGATCAGATTGTCGATATCTCCCCAATCGACTGATGCCTTGGTCAGATCGGCCTGAGTTATGTAGGTCGATACCAACCGAAGCGGCTCATTCAGCTCTGCTCGATCCAAGGCCACAGAAGCCACCTTCAGATAGCCGAATGGCGACTCCTCGTAGACGTGCCTGCCGATCTCGGTTGGGTCGGCCCCCGCGTCCATCAAAGCGGCGCCAATCTCCAGGGTGCGGCCGGTTGTGTTCGCGTAAGTGAATCGGCCGGTGTCGGTCATGAGTGCGGTGTGCAGGCACTGAGCGATCGTCTCCGTGACCGGCCATCCAAGAATCTCCAGCAGATCGAACACGAGCTCGCCGGTCGCCGCAGCCTGTCCGTCGACAACCGAGATATCTCCGAACCCTCCGTTGGTCACATGGTGGTCGAGCACGATCAAAGTCTGCGCCTTGCCGGCATTCCCGGCGAGTTCGCCGAGCCGATCAGCCGAACCGGCATCCAGGACGATCATCATGTCGGGGGTCGAAGGGAACTTGCCAGGCGGCACCAGAAGGTCCGTCGGGAGAAACGAGAGACTTCCCAGGTCGCCATACGGAGAGCCATAGCTCGCAACGACTTTCTTCCCGGCATTCACGGCGGCAATACCGAGTCCGACCATCGAGCCGAGAGCGTCGCCGTCCGGCCCGACATGGCAGGCGAGGGCGATGCTTTCGGCCTCGCGAATTGCCTCCGCAGCCTCTAGGAGGGTGCCCTCACTCATCCTCGCCGTCCTCCTCGTCGCTCAGCGAACGAAGGAGAGCATCGATCTTCTCGCCGCCAACGATGCCCGGATCCATCTCGAACTCGAGGATCGGCGTGTACTTCAGCCGCACCTGCCTCGCGATCGACGCTTGGAGTCGTTTGGCGGCGCCGTTGAGCGCTTCCACAGCGTCCGTCTGATCCTGGGTTCCCAGGACGTCGACATAGACCATGGCGCGCCGCAGATTGGGAGCCGTGTCGACACCAGTAATGGAGACCATTTCGAAGCGCGAGTCGTTCATCCGCTCGATCTCTTCGGCAAGGACCTCGCGGAGAGTGGAGTTGACCTTGGCCATTCTGTCACTCATCGCGGGCAGTCGAGATTCTGTGCATGATCTGCGACTCGGGGCACTAGGTTCTGGCGACCTCGCGGATCACGTAGACCTCGATGTTGTCGCCCTCCTTGAGGTCGTGATAATCCTCGAACCCCATTCCGCACTCGAAGCCGGAAGCTACCTCTCTCACGTCGTCCTTGAATCGCTTGAGCGAGGAAACCGTTCCATCATGGATGATGATCCCGTCGCGAAGCAGGCGTGCCTTGGCACCGCGCTGCACAACACCTTCGATGACGTAGCAACCGGCGATCGTTCCGAAACGAGGCACCTTGAATATGGCACGCACCTCGGCGGTACCGAGAACCTGCTCCTCCTCTTCCGGGGCGAGCTGGCCCACGAGAAGCTGCTCGATCTCATCGAGAAGCTCGTAGATGATTCCGTAGGTTCGAACCTCGATGCCGGCGGCCTCGGCCGCCTTCCTCGCCTTGGGCTCGGGGCGGACGTTGAAGCCAACGATGACCGACTCGGTCACCTCGGCCAGTGTGACGTCGTTCTCGTTGATGCCGCCAACGGCCGTGTGAACGATTTGGATCTTCCCACCCTCGCGTTCGATTTTCCCGATCGACTCCCGGAGCGCCTCGAGGGAGCCCTGGGCGTCAGCCTTGACGATGATGTTGAGCATCGCATCCTCGCTGCGAAGCTGCTCGAGAAGCCCCTGGAGTCGGTCCTTGGCACTGGGAGCGATATTCGCTTCGGCCTTGGCATCCTCCCGACGGTTGGCGGCCATTTTGCGGGCTTCGCGGTCGCTCTGGGTGACCTCGAAGAAATCTCCGGCCGCAGGAACCTCTTCCCAACCCATGATCTGAATGGGAGACGATGGACCGGCACTCTTGACTTGCTCACCCTGGTCGTCGAGCAAAGCCCTTGCCCTGCCGGCCACCGGGCCGGCCACGAACGAGTCACCCTGCTTCAAGGTTCCTCTTTGGACGATGACGGAGGCGACCGGTCCACGGCCACGCTCCAGTTGGGCCTCGACGACCACGCCGGATGCAGTTGGCTTGGGATTGCCCCTGAAGTCTTCGAGCTGGGCGATCAGGTCGATGACCTCGAGCAACTCGTCAACGCCTTCTCCGGCAAGGGCTGAGAGCTCGATGCTGGGGACGTCGCCACCGAGTTCCTCTGTGATGACATCATGATTGGTCAACTCTGTGCGCACCCTGAGGGGATCCGCACCTGGCAGGTCCATCTTGTTGATGGCCACCATCATCTTGACGCCGGCAGCCTTGGCATGGGAGATCGCTTCGACCGTCTGCGGCATGACAGCATCATCAGCCGCCACGACGAGGATCACGATGTCTGTGATGTTGGCCCCCCGGGCGCGAAGCGCAGTGAAAGCCTCATGGCCGGGTGTGTCGATGAAGGTGATCGGATGGCCGTTGATCTCAACCTGATAGGCACCGATGTGCTGGGTGATCCCACCCTGCTCGCCCTCCACCACGTTGGCCTGGCGGATCCTATCGAGAAGCGTTGTCTTGCCGTGGTCGACGTGGCCCATGACCGTTACCACTGGTGGCCTGGTGATGAGATCAGCGTCGGCATCATCGAACTCCGGCTGCTCGGCCACAGCCGCCGCTTCTGGAGCCTCTTCGACCTCCACGATGTATCCAAAACCCTCCGCGATCTCGTCGATCAGCTCGGCGGGCATGGGTTGACCGGCCCCGGCGGGGATTCCTTTTCCAAGCAGTGCCCTGACGACCTCGCTGACCGGCTGTTCGATCGCGTCGGCGAATTCGCCGACCGTCGCACCCTCGGTGATCGTGGCAATCTGGACCTCGGGTTCCGGTTCGGGCTCGGGTCCCGGTTCGGGCTCGGGTTCCGGTTCGGGCTCGGGTCCCGGTTCGGGCGCCGTTGCCGGTGCCTCGATCACGACGGCGGCCTCTGCCGGGGACTCGTCAGACTTCTCTTCGGGAGCAAAGGCCATCCGAAGAAGCGCGGCGGCCTCGTCGGTGAGGCCGGAGGAGGCAGTCTTGACTTCCAGGCCAAGTTCCCCGGCCTGGGCCATTACCTCCTTGGAATCAACGCCCAACTCGCGGGCCAACTCGTAAACCCTCATTCAGCAATCACTCACTCTCATCCGATACCGGAGCTTCAACAGCGTCCTCGTTGTCTCCGACTTCTACTGCCTCATCGACATCGCTCGCCTCGGCAGCCTCGGTGGGCTTCTCGGCCTCGGTGGGCTTCTCGGCCTCGGTGGGCTTCTCGGCCTCGGTGGGCTTCTCGGCCTCGGTGGGCTTCTCGGCCTCGGTGGGCTTCTCGGCCTCTTCTACTACCACAGGCTCGACACCCTCATTGTCCGACTTGATGTCCACCTTGTAACCCGAAAGCCGGGCGGCGAGGCGGGCGTTCTGGCCCTCCTTGCCGATCGCGAGCGAAAGCTGGTGCTCCGACACGATGACTTCGGCTGTCTTCTCCTCGTCATCGATGTGTACTTCTTTGACTTTGGCCGGGCCCAGTGCCTCGGCAATGAACTGCGCTGTGTCTTCGCGCCACTGCACGACGTCGACCTTCTCTCCTCGCAGTTCGTTGACGACCTGGCGAACACGCGAGCCGCGGGCGCCCACGCAGGCACCCTTCGGATCGACGTTCGGGTCGTGGGAGATGACCGCGATTTTGGAACGGTGTCCCGGCTCGCGGGCGATGTTCACGATTTCGACTGTGCCATCGGTCAGTTCGGGGACTTCGAGCTCCAGCAGACGACGCACGAGATCCGGATGGCTCCGCGATACGACGATCTGCGCTCCCTTGGTCTCGTTGCGTACTTCGAGGATCAGCGCCTTGACCCGATTGCCTCGCTCGAGGCGCTCGAAGGGAATCCGTTCGCCACCGGGAAGGATTGCCTCAGCATCTCCGAGATCGAGAATCACCGACCGGTAGTCGACCTGCTGAACGATGCCGGTGACAAGATCACCCTCCCGGCCCTCGTACATTGCGTAGACCTTCTCCCGCTTGGCCTCGCGCAACTTGAACTGCATGACCTGCTTGAAGGATTGAGCAGCGATTCGCCCGAAGGCTTCGCCCTCGGGCGTGTCCTCCCACTCGTCGATGACGTTGCCATCCTCATCGAGTTCCTGGGCGTAGACGATCACCTCTCCCGATCCGGGATTGATCGTCACCCTGGCCTCCTCGGCAGCGCCTGGGCTGCGTTTGTAGGCAGCGACGAGAGCGTTGGCGAAGGCGTCGAGGATCGCATCGACAGGGACCCCACGTTCCCTGGCGAGGACCTCAATGGCCTCCATCATCGTATCGAGCTTCATGTTTCTCCTTCAGTGGCCCGGTTTGGGCGCCTTTTCCCACCTGAATACGGTCTTGGCAGTGATGACATCTTCGTAGTTGACGGCGCTGGTGCCCTCGTCTCCCTCAATGGTGAAGGAATCCTCATCGGCCTCGGCAAGGATCCCGCGCAATGTGGCGTTCTTGTCACCAAGTGACACCTTTGCCACCACCTCGCGCCCTACCGACTTCAGGAAGTGGGAGGGTCTCTTCAGCTTGCGTTCCAGCCCGGGTGAACTCACCTCGAGCTGATACGAATCCTGCAAGCCGGTCTCGTGGTCGAGAACCCGCGACAGACCGCGGGAGAGGCTGGCGAGACGGTCGACATCGACATCGTCCCCGTCCACGGTGACGCGCAGAATTCGACCCCTCCCCTGCCCGGTCAACTCGAGATCATCCAACTCGAGTCGTTCCGCGGCGAGGTAGGGTTCGACCACATCCCAAATGTCGGCTACCTGCGTCACAATTCGTCCTATTTCTCGTTTCTCCACACAAAAACCAGGTGGGTGCCAGAGGCGCCCACCTGACCCGAAAAGCGTCCTGTTGTAGAACGCGATTATAAGTACAAAGCCGAAGGCAGCACTAACCGCCGTTTCGCTCGGCCATTACCCGCTCGACGACGGCCGTGATTACATCGCCGATAGCAACGTCCTCTTTCTCCAGGCCTTGTCTGGCCGTCAACTCGACCATCCCCTCAGCCACTCCCCTCGGCCCGATGGTCACCCGGTAGGGAATGCCGATGAGCTCGGCATCCGCAAACTTCACGCCCGGGCGTTCGACGCGATCGTCTAACAACACATCCAGTCCGGCCGAGGCCATTCCCGAGTAGATCTCTTCCGCTCTGGCCAAAGTGTCTTCGTCGTCGGCTCGAATCACCGTGAGGAGCACCTCGTATGGCGCAATCGGAACCGGCCAGACGATGCCATTCTCGTCGTGGTTCGCTTCGACGGCCGCTGCGATTCCTCGCTCAACACCGATCCCGTAGGAGCCCATGATGATCGGATGGCTCTCGCCGTCCTCGTCCTGGACATAGGCGCCAAACGCCTCCGAGTACATGATGCCGAGCTTGAAGATGTGGCCTATCTCGATGCCCTTCCACAACTCGACCGGGTGGTTGCACTCGACACACTTCTCGCCCGTTGTGACCTCCCTCAGGTCGGCCCACCGAGTCGGTTCGATGTCCCTTGCGACATCGACACCTTTGTAATGCCAGTCGTCCTGGTTGGCTCCGGTGGTCATGTTGACCCGCCCCTCGAGGGCGGAGTCGGCGATGACACGTAGGTTCTTCACTCCGACCGCTCCAAGGCTGCCCGGATCGGCACCCAGCAGCTCGCGAATCTCCTCGGCCTCTGCCGGACGGCCATCGGCCGCTGCGACAGCATCCAACATTTTCTGTTCCTGGAGCCCATGATCTCCGCGAAGGAGAACCAACAAGGGCTCACCGTCGACGAAGTAGACGAGTGACTTGATCTGCTGGCGGGCGTCTGCGATATCAGGGTGGGCATCCGCCAGAGCCTGGATCGTGCGCAATCCCGGAGTCGGGAATCGCTCGAGCTCGCCGGTGTCGCCGTCGTCGATCAACTCCAGGGCCGAAGTCGCCTTCTCGACGTTGGCCCGATAGTCGCAGTTCGTGCAGGTGACGATCCAATCTTCCCCGGCATCGCTTCTCTGCATGAATTCGATCGACTCGGACCCGCCCATCGCCCCGGATGACGCCTGGACATCGACGGCATCAAGTCCCATGCGGGCGAAGATCCTCTTGTAGGCCTCGTGATGCCTGTCGAAACCCTGGTCGAGGCCGGGGGCGTCGATATCGAGTGTGTAGGAGTCCTTCATGGTGAACTCGCGAACCCGGAGAAGACCCGATTTGGGGCGGGGCTCGTCGCGGAACTTGGTGTGCATCTGGTACCAGATCTGCGGCAGATCCCGGTAGGAGAAGAGCTCCGTCGCGAGCATGGCGAAGATCTCTTCCTCGGTCATTCCCAGGACAAGGTCGGTTCCCTTGCGGTCCTTGAGCTTGAAGAGCTCCTCCCCCATCAGGTCATAGCGGGCCGACTGTTTCCACACCTCGGCCGGGTGAAGAGTGGGCAGCACCATCTCCTGACCACCGATGGCGTCCATCTCCTCGCGGATGATCGCCATGATCTTGAGACGGACCTTTTGGCCCAACGGGAGCATGGTGTAGGAACCGGCAGCTAGTTGGCGGATGAACCCGGCCCTGACGAGCAGCTTGTGACTCACCGCCTCGGCATCGGCGGGAGCGTCTCTGAGTGTGGGGATGTGTGCTTCTGACCAGCGCATGAAGACGGGGAGGGTAGTCAGGGACACATCACAACCCGGATGGGATTCGGTTAGGCCACAGGCGGCCGCAGGTCCGGCCACCCGATAGCAGACTCCATCTGCGCGGCCAACGAGAAGAGCAGGTCCTCCCGGTTGGGCGGGGAGATCAGCATCACCGAAAGTGGGAGCCCTTCCTCGGACAGGCCCACCGGGATCGCCGCCGCCGGCTGTCCCGTGTAGTTCCATGTCGCGGTGAACGGATAGGTACGGCTCATCCCCACCAGGGTCGAGAGGGCGCGTTTCCCCTCCCACTTGCCCACAGGCACAGCCAATTCTCCGACAACCGGTGTCATCAGCACGTCGACATCATCAAAGATCTGGCCAATCCGCTCCTGGTACTTCTCCGAAGCATCGATCGCCGAACTGACCAGCGACTTCGGGATTGCCCGTCCCATCCTGGCGAATCCCCGTGTCCTTTTGTCCAACCTCTCCGGGTGCGGGACCGATTCGTAGTGTTCGGCGATGCCGCTCAGATAGAGCGCGACCACGTTGTTGGCCACCATGCCGTAGTCGGGATCTCGCTCGACAACGGTGTGACCGAGATCACGCAACGTCTCGGTGGCCGAGGTCACGGACCTGTCGACTTCGTCAGTGACAATCGGGGGCGCCAGCGCTCTCGGCGTTTTGGTAGACACCGCAATGCGCAACTCGCCAGGATCGCTGGCGACAGACTCGACATAGGCCCTCTCGGGCGGAGGCGGTGTATGAGCATCTCCAGGGGCCGCGCCGGCGGCGACATCCAGCCACAACGCCGTGTCCTCAACCCTGCGGGTCAGACAACCTTGCTTGGACATCCCATACCAATGGGAGGCATCGGGCATGAAGCTGATCCGTCCGCGTTGTGGTTTCAGGCCGAACAGGCCCGTGTTCGCCGCCGGGATGCGGATCGAGCCGGCACCATCGGACGCCGTGGCCGCTCCCACCAGACCGGCGGCAACCGCGGCGGCCGATCCGCCGCTGGACCCACCGGGCGTTGTCGATGGATCCCAGGGGTTCCGGGTGACGCCGTGATGGTCGGTCTCGGTAAACCCGACGATGGCCAACTCCGGGAGATGGGTCTTGCCGAGGATGATCGCACCGGCCTTCCGAAGTCGTCGAACGTGCTCGGCATCCGCGGCGGCCGGCTCCTCGTAACCCCGGGTCCCATGCGTGGCGACCTCGCCGACGATGTCGAGCTCGTCCTTGATGGCGACCGGCACGCCGAGAAGCGGCGCCGAGTCGCCTGAGGCCAGGCGCTTGTCGGCGAGTGCGGCGGCATCCCGGGCAGCATCGGCGAAGACCTTGCTGAAGGCATTGAGTTCGGGATCGATGCGCTCGATCCGCCCCAGATACAGATCCACCAGTTCACGCGAAGAGATCTCACGATCAGCGAGTAATCGTGCCTGTTCCGCTATCCCTGAGAATGCAAGTCCTTCTGCATCCATGACGGCCCAAGGTAGCACCGGTCAGCAGTCCTGACCGCGTTCGAATCTGCTGGGCCTCAGACCCTCCTCAGCAAGGTTGACGGCCCGCCAGAATCGTGGTGGGCCTTGCCGGGCCTCAGACCCTGCTCACCGGGGGTAGTGGCCCGACAGAATGCGTCTACTCGCCGTCCTGACCCGCCACCCTGGCCACCGACGCCCGTCGCTCCTCGGACCGGTTGGCATCGCCCTGGATTTCGATGAGCTGACGTCGCTCCGCCGCGGCGATCTCCTCGGCGTTGGCTTCGGCATGGGCCAACCTCGCCTCGACACCCTCATCGACCAGCTTCTGGGCTTCGTCCAACAGGGCCTCGACCATCTCGGCCTCGGGCACGACCCTGACTACCCGGCCCTTGATGAAGAGGTGTCCTCTCCCCCGGCCGGCGGCAATCCCGATGTCGGCCTCGCGGGCTTCGCCGGGACCGTTGACCACACAACCCATGACCGCCACTTGAATCGGCAGATTGGCTTCTTCCAGGGCTCGCTGAGCCGAAGTTGCCACCTCGATGACGTCGACCTCGGCCCGGCCACAGGAAGGACAGGCGATCAGATCAAGGCCCTTTCGCTCCCGAAGTCCGAGCGCCTCCAGAAGTTGCCTCCCCGCCTTGGCCTCTTCGACCGGATCGGCGGTCAGCGAGAACCGAATCGTGTCGCCTATCCCCTCATTCAGCAGAGTGGCGATACCGGCGACCGACTTGATCAACCCGGCGGGCGGCGGACCGGCCTCGGTAACACCGAGGTGGAGGGGGTAGTCCACGGTGTCGGCCAACAATCGGTAGGAATTGACCATCGAGGGCACGTTGGAATGCTTCACCGAGATCTTGATGTCGAAGAAGTCGACCTCTTCGAGATAGCGGATCTCCTTCTGAGCCGACTCGACCAAGGCTTCGGGGACCGCCGAGCCGTATTTGTCGAGCAGATCCTTGTCGAGAGAACCGGCGTTGACGCCGATTCGGATCGGAAGGCCGCGGTCCCCCGCTTCACGGGCCACGGTCTTGATCTGCTCTTCCTTGCGGATGTTCCCCGGATTCAGACGGAGTCCCTGCACACCAGCTTCCATCGCCGCCAACGCCAGCCGGTACTGGAAGTGAATATCGGCGATGATCGGAACCGGGCTTCGAGGAACGATCTCGGCAAGCCCCTGGGCGGCATCGACGTCGTTGCAGGTGATGCGAACGATGTCTGCGCCGGCACCTGCCAGGGCATAGACCTGGGCGAGGGTACCGTCCACATCGGCGGTCTTGGTCGTCGTCATCGACTGGACCGAGACCGGGGCACCACCGCCTACAGGGACATCTCCAACGTGAAGCTGACGGGTCTGTCGTCTCTCGAAACTCACGTCGTAACGGTACAGGTGGTCTGTCGCATTAGTGGTGCGAGGGCGTCTCCGAGCCCTAGAGGTTGATGGGATTGGTGACGTCGAGAATGATCGCCACGAACCCGAGGAACGCGAACAGGCCGATGACCATCGCCGCGATTGGGGCGAGACGTCTCACGTTGGCCTGGCGTCCCGAGACCTTCTCATAGAGGGCCACGGCGAAATGCCCACCGTCGAGTGGAAAGAGAGGCAACAGGTTGATGGTGGCGAGGATCACGTTCACCGAGGCCAGTATCCCGACGAAGAACGCAACGTCCTCGATCTGAGCGCCGATGGAGACGATTCCTATGGGGCTTACGGGCCGAATCTCGTCTGGTACATCAGTGTCACCCACGAACACCCCGAGGTACTGGGCGAACGAGGACGGGCGAAACATGTTGAAGAGGATCTCGAACGTCTGGCCTATTCCGGTCCACACGGCCCGGCCGGCGTACCCGATGGACTCGATGGGTCCCGTGTTGACCTGCTCTCGCACCGTGCTCACCCCGAGGAAACCGGCGCCCTCGATCGTCTCGTGCTCCACCAGATCGACCTCGAGAGCCACCTCGGTTCCGTCTCGTTCCACTACAACCGTGGTCTCGCCGGGACCGATGCCCTCGAGGGCGCTGGTCATGTCCGTCCACTCGACAACCTCGAATTGGCCGACCTCGACGATGACATCGCCCTCCTCGAGTCCGGCGGCCGCAGCGGGTGAATCCTCTACGACAAAGCCGACCTCCGTTGTGGGATCGCCGGGGACACCAACGGCGAGGACGATTCCATAGAACATCACGAAGGCGATCAGGAAGTTCATCCCGACTCCAGCGAGGACAACGACACTCTTCTCCCAGAACTTCTTCTCCCGGTAGGTGCGGCCCAGGTCCCCGGGCTCCACCTCTTCGAGCGGGTTCATTCCAACGATTCGCACATAGCCGCCAAGAGGCAGCCACTTGAAGCCGTATTCGGTTTCGCCGCGTTGGGTTGACCAGATCTTGGGGCCGAACCCAAAGAAGAACTGCGTCACCTTCATCCCGACCGCCTTGGCCGCGAAGAAGTGGCCGGCCTCGTGGGCGGTGACAAAGAGAATGATGGCGAAGGCTGCGGCTATACCCCCAAGCATGTGAATACGGTACCTCGGCCGTTCACCTAATCAGCACGCTCCGGAAACGAGCCCGGCGGCGGTGGCTCGGGCTTCCCGGTCGACTTCGACGACGTCCTCGGCGGTTTCGACCTCTCTCCAGGCCACCTGTTCGAGTGTCAAACCAACCACGTCGGCGATGCCGAGGAACCCCAAACGACGCTGGAGAAATGCCTCAACCGCCACTTCGTCGGCGGCGTTGAGAACGGCGGGCGCCGAACCACCCTTTCGGCCGGCCTGGTATGCCAGGTCCAGCGCGGGAAACACCTCGCGGTCGGGCTCTTCAAAGGTGAGGCTTTGTCCGGCAAGCGAAAACGGCTCAACCTGGGATGGAGCACGGTCGGGAGCGGTAAGCGCGTATTGAATCGGGATGCGCATGTCCGGGTAGCCGATGTGACCCTTCCACGACCCGTCCACGAAGGCGACGGCCGAATGAAGAACCGACTGTGGATGCACAACAACATCGATCTGGTCGTAGGACATGTCGAAGAGGTAATGCGCTTCGATGACCTCCAGACCCTTGTTGAACAGAGTCGCCGAATCGATGGATATGCGTTGTCCCATGTCCCACGTTGGATGGGCCAGGGCCTCTTCAGGAGTCACATCCGCCAGGGATTCGCGCTCCCGGCCTCGAAACGGACCGCCCGAGGCGGTCAGAATGAGCCTGTCCACGGACTCGCGTGGCTCACCCGACAGACACTGATATAGCGCCGAATGCTCGGAGTCGACAGGCAGCAACTCCCCCCCGTTTGACAGAGCAGCCTTCACGACCGGGCCGCCGGCAACTAGACTTTCCTTGTTGGCAAGAGCCAGGCGGTTTCCGGCCTCCAGGGCAGCGATCGTTGCGCGGAGGCCTGCGGCGCCGACGATGCCGTTCACGACGATCGAGTCGGGAGTTGATGCTGCACCAAGAATGGACTCGGCTCCGAACTCGACTCGAGCCGAAACGCTTTCAGCGAATTCCTTCCGATCCTCGTTCGACCCTCCTGCCACCACAACCAGAGCGTCAGGATGGGACGCGGAGATCTCTGCCAGTTTGGGGGATGGGTGACGAGCAGCAAGAACGGTGATTTCGATGCCCAGACTGTCTGCGACCTCGACCGTCTGGGTTCCGATCGACCCGGTCGCCCCCAAGACGACGACGGGTGCGCTCACAGCAATTCGAAGGCCCTGAACAGGAAGTAGATGGCGGGGACAGCGAATAGGAAACCGTCGATTCGATCGAGCATGCCGCCGTGGCCCGGCAGCACCGAGCCCATGTCCTTGACACCGATGCTCCGCTTGACCATTGACTCGATGAAGTCTCCAATGGGAGCGAAGGCCGAAACCACGGCTGCGGCGATAAGTGCATCGGTCAAGCCGATTGACTCCCATGCCGGGATTGTCGCCATAACCGCTGCGCCGATGAGAGATGCCAACAGCCCGCCAAGGAGGCCTTCGAGCGTCTTATTCGGAGAAACGACGGGAGCAATCTTGCGGCGTCCCAACGACCGGCCGACGAAATAGGCACCGATGTCGTTGAGCGCGACGAGCAACACGATAAAGAGGATGTAGGCAACGGGATGTGGACCCCGAGCCACCAGAATGGCAAAGGACAGCATCCCCACCCACGCCATGCCGAGAATCGTGATCGATGCATTTTCGAGGGGTTGCTGACGCGAAGTGAGAGAGAAGAACAGAAGGGTCAACACGACGACTCCGCTGGTCCATCCGGCTATCGCCGCACCACCCGAGTTGTGGGCACCGGCGCCCATCAGAATCACTCCGATGATCCCGAAGAGGGCAAGCGGTTGGTAGCCGTGTGCGCGGACGGTGGCGTAGAACTCACCCACGGCAACGACCATCGCGAGGATCACGAACGAAGAGAACCACCAGCCCCCGAGGACCAGACTCCCGAGGAACAGACCGAAGATGACAAGTGCGGAAGCAACTCGCATCGTCAGGTCGGAGGTTGCCGCTTGCTCAGCAGCTTCGTAGCTCTCTTCGGAGTCCGAGACCCGCCCCGAGACATCCTCGAAGCCGACGAGGCCGCTCTCGACACCGGGAACCGTGGCAGCGACGGCCTGCATCTCCCAGTCTTCCTCCGCAGCCTTGCTCACATGGGCGGCCAGACCCTGGTATTCCCTGGTCGTGGCGGCTACGTATTCGTCGGAAGTGAAGGCCTCGACGTCGCCTCCGGTCCCGGCCATCGCGTCCCAATCAACGTCTGCCTCGTCGTCGGCAGACCCGGCATCATCTGCATCGGAGCTCGGGTCGTCGCCAAGTCCCGGCAGTTGGACTATTTCAGCCCCTTCGTCGTTCTCCTCCCAAGGGCGGCCGAAGGTTCCGTCGTTTTTGTCAGGTGAGTCTTGATCAGCCACTCAGACCTCTAGGAGCTCGTCTTCTTTGTTGGTCAACAGACCCTCGATATTCTCGACGTACTTGTCGGTGAGCTCCTGGAGCTCTTCCTCGCCTCGTCGGATGTCATCGTCAGAGATCTCGCCGTGCAGGGATTCCATGTCGGTCTTGGAATGACGACGGACGTTGCGAACCGCGATCCTGCCCTCCTCGGCCATGTGCTTGACGACCCTGATCAGCTCCTTCCGACGCTCCTCGGTGAGGGGCGGGAAGGCGATTCGGATCACGTTGCCGTCGTTGGACGGATTCAGTCCGAGATCGGATTGCTGGATCGCACGCTCCACGTCGCTCACCGTCGACTTGTCGAAAGGCTGGACCATGAGAAGACGCGGTTCGGGGACCGAAATGGTTGCGAGTTGCAACAGCGGGGTGGGCGACCCGTAATAGTCAACAGTGATTCGGTTGAGGAGCTGCGGATTGGCCCGCCCGGTCCTCACGGTCGAGAACTCAGAGCCGACGTGATCAACGGCCATCTCCATCTTGTGCTTGGCCTCGGCCAAGAGATCGCTGATCATCTTTCGCTCCTGTTCAGTGGACCACCGTACCGATCTGGTCGCCGCGAACGGCTTTGACGATGTTGCCATGTTCCGTCATGTCGAACACGTGAATCGGCACTTCGTGCTCTTTACACATCGTAACGGCGGTGGTGTCCATGACCCGGAGTTCCCGAGCGATGAAATCCATGTATGACAATTCGGGAATCCGCTTTGCGTCGGGGTTGATCTTGGGATCGGACTCGTAGACCCCGTCGACCTTCGATGCCTTGAGGATCTCGTCAGCGTTCATCTCGATGGCGCGCAAGGCGGCCGTCGTGTCAGTGGTAAAGAACGGGTTGCCGGTTCCTGCGGCGAAGATGACGACTCTCCCCTTCTCGAGGTGCCTCATCGCACGAAGCCGGATGTAGGGCTCGGCCAACTCCTGCATGGTGATGGCACTCTGAACGCGGGTGACGACACCCGCCTTTTCCAGCGCATCGCGCAAAGCCAGTGCGTTGATGACCGTGGCAAGCATTCCCATGTAATCAGCGGTGGCGGGATCCATACCCTTGGCGGCCTCGGAAACACCCCGGAAGATGTTTCCGCCACCGACCACGACCGCAACCTCGACGCCTGCCCCGACCGCCTCGGCTATCTCATCGGCCACGCGGTTGACAGTGGGCGAATCGATGCCATACCCGATAGCGGGGTCGGCGAATGCCTCGCCCGAAAGCTTGAGCAGGACTCTTCGGTTGCGGTCTTCGGTCAATTTGGTCTCCTGTGCTCCACTAGCCCCCGACGGCGACCCGGGCGATGCGCCGGACGGAGATGTTCTCGCCCATCTTGGAGGCGAGAGCCCCGACCATGTCGCCCACAGTGCCGTCGTACTTCTCGGTATTGACGAATTTCTGGTCGTACAGGACGTTCTCCGAGTACCAGGACTCGATCTTCCCATCGACGATACGCTCGACGACCTGGGTTGGCTTGCCTTCCGCCTCGGCCTGGCGGGTAATGAGTTCGCGCTCCTTTTCGGCGGCTTCGGGATCTACTTCGTCGCGGGTGACCCACTGCGGGTTCGCCCAGCTGACGTGCATGGCGATGTCGTCGGCAATCACCCTGAACTCGTCGCTCTTCGCAACGAAGTCGGTCTCGCAGGCGACCTCAACGAGCACCCCGAGCACGGGACGATCGTTCTGCATGTGGAGGTAGGAACCGATGGTTCCTTCGTTCGCCTCCCGGTCGGAGCGCTTGGCCATCTTGGCCTGGCCGCGCTCGCGGAGCAGCTCGAAGGCTGCCTCGAGGTCACCACCGGAATCGGCGAGGGCCTTCTTGGCATCCATCATCCCAACGCCTGCTTCCTGGCGCAGCTTCTGTACTTCTTTGGCTGTGAAATCGGCCATGTTCTGAACTCCTACGCGATCAGGACTCGGCAGGCTCGGTCTTGGCCGGCCTCTTCTTGGACGCGATCTCCTTGCCCTCGAGAACGGCATCGGCAATCGCACCCGCGATCAGGTCGGCGGCGCGAATTGCGTCGTCGTTGCCGGAGATCAGATGGTCGACGGCGTCGGGATCGGAGTTGGAGTCCACAAGGGCGATGATCGGGATTTCAAGGCGGTCGGCTTCCTTCACAGCCGTCGCCTCGGTGTTGACATCCACGATGAACACCGCTTCAGGCAGTTTCTGCATGTTGGCCACTCCGCCAAGGCTCAGCTCGAGCTTGGCGAGTTCGCGCCTGAGACGGAGACGCTCCTTCTTGGGGAGGCCTTCCATCTCGGCCGACTCCTCCATACGACGCAACTCGAGCATATAGAAGATCCGCTTCTGAATGGTCCGGAAGTTGGTCAGCATGCCGCCAAGCCAACGGAAGTTGACATAGGGCTGGCCCGACCGCGTGGCGTTCTCGGCGATTGCCGTCTGCGCCTGCTTTTTGGTCCCGACGAAGAGGATCGACCCTCCGTCGACTGCCACATCGCGGGCGAAATCGACCGCGTCGGCGACCTGGGTCACCGTCTGGCGCAGGTCGATGATGTGTATTCCGTTGCGTTCCCCGTAGATATAGGGACTCATCTTGGGGTTCCAGCGTCGGGTCTGATGACCGAAATGGACGCCTGCCTCCAAGAGCTGTTTCATTGTGACTTCAGCCACAATTGCTCCTTTCTGGTTGTTCCTCCGCCCGCTGGGCCTGGCCCCACTCGGAATTCCGGATGCTCTCATCGAGACTGGCTCGACCAGTGAGAGGTTGACGGGCGTGCGTAATGCGTCTGATTGTATGAACCCCTTCGCCGGATTGGGTAATCGACAACACTGGGAGCCGATGGGTGTAATAAGCAGTTCAGTCTTGATTTCTCTGGCGTCGAGCCACGGAGCGGCGACCGCCGGAGTCGCATCCGTGGAACCTTTCGAACGCGAGCGCGCCGCCCTGATCTCCAGTCGGTCCACTGGCATGGCGGGGCCTCTTCGATTCACCTACGGCGACCCGGAACTGGCCACCGACCTGCGAATCTCCTTCCCATGGGCGCGGTCGGTTGTGGTGGTCGGAATCGGCTACCTCGGAGAGAACACCGCGCCAGCGTCTACCGGAGCACTGATCGGCCGTTTCGCATTGGAGGATCGATACGGCCTCGTTGGCGAGGTCACCTCGGAGATCGCAGGCGAGCTACAGAAGGCCGGAGCCAAAGCCGAGGTCCTCATCGACGACAACCGCCTCGTCGACAGAGGCGCGGCGGCCCGTGCCGGAGCGGGGTGGGTCGGCAAGAGCACCATGATTCTCGCTCCGGGCCAGGGGCCGTGGCTGCTGCTCGGTTCCGTGGTCACGGACCTTCTTCTCGACCCCACACCACCCATGAAACGGGGCTGCGGCACCTGTGTTGCATGTATCCCGGCCTGTCCCACCGGCGCAATCACCGACAAAGGACTGGATGCACGCAAGTGCCTCTCGACCTGGCTACAGACACCGGGTTCGCTCCCCCATTGGATTCGCCCGCACCTCGGCCGCAGGATCTACGGATGCGACGACTGTCTCACCTCTTGTCCCCCGGGAGCAAGGGCCTTGAGTGTCGAGACAGCCACGACCCAGCCCCTGGCGTTCTCGAAGCTGCTCGACATGACCGACGAAGAACTGATGGACCGCTTCGCCTGGTGGTACGTGCCCCGCCGCGACGGACGGTTCATCAGGCGAAACCTGCTGGTGGCAGCGGGCAACTCGGGTGAAGATGACGCCGTGCCGCCGATAATCCGACACCTCGGACATCGATCCTCAATGATCCGGGGGCATGCCTCATGGGCGCTGGCCCGCTCCCAGGGCGGGAAGGCGAAGCACGCCCTCGAGGATCTGCTCGCCAACGAGCGGGTGGCCGAGACCCGTGATGAGATCGAATACGCACTTGAAATGATCCGATGAGCAAGCGGCCCCCGGTCACGGCGGCAGTCAGGGTGCTTCGAAAGGCAAATGCGGAATACACCGAGTACGTCTACGAATACGGCCGCTTCCCGGGTGCGCTCGGAGCCGCGGAGTACATCGGGATCGACCCCCACCTCACTGCAAAGACCATCATCTTCGCCTCGAGTGACGGTGACGGCGTCGTTGTCTTGATGCACGGCGACCAGGAGGTATCCACCAAGGCACTGGCACGAGTCCTCGGAGTCAAGTCGACGGTCCCGGCGTCTCAGGATCAGGGCCGGCGCTGGACCGGGTACGAGTTCGGCGGCACATCCCCCCTGGGCCTGCGGACAAACTTGCCTGTATTCGCCCAGAAGACGCTGGCGAGCCTCGAGACGATCTACGTCAATGCCGGCAAGCAGGGATTCGTTATTGGCATCGACTCCCGAACACTTCTATCACTGAGCGCCGCCCGATTGGTGGACGTCTCGGCCTGAATCAGCCCCAGCTCGGGTCGCCAATGCGGTTGCGGAGTGACATCATCGTCTTGGCGTGGATCTGGCACACACGCGACTCGGTAACACCGAGAACGTCGCCGATCTCAGCGAGGGTCATCCCCTCGTAGTAGTAGAGGGTCACAACGAGGCGGTCACGCTCCGGCAGACGATTGATCGAGTCGATGAGACCTTGTCTCGTCTCTTCTGTTTGGAAGGCCGCTTCCGGAGAGATGCCGACCGGGTCGGCGATCATCTCGCCCATCGAGGTCTGAGAGTCCCCGCCCACGAACTCGTCGAGAGCGGCGATACCGGAGCGTCCGATCTCTGCGAGAGCATCCCTCAACTCTCCGATTTCCATTTCGACGTTGAAGGCAATCTCTTCCTCGGTGGGAGCACGCTGCAGCTTGTGCTCGAGATCTGTGATCGCGGTTTCGATGCGACGAGCTCTGGAGCGGACCGATCGCGGCACCCAATCGAGAGCTCTCAACTCGTCGAGGATCGCCCCCTTGATCCGGTTGATGGCGTAGGTCTCGAATTTGAAACCACGCTCGGGCTCGAACTTGTCGATGGCATCGATGAGGCCGAACAAGCCGTAGCTGGCCAGATCATTTTGGTCGACCGATCTCGGGAGCCCGGCGCCGACGCGACCAGCCACGTATTTGACCAAGGGCGAGTAGTGGAGGATCAGCCGCTCGCGGACGTCGGCATCGCCAAAACTCTTGAACTTCTCCCACAGACCCTCGACCTGAGGCTTCTCAGGCTCTTGGGTGACTTCGGTCATAGGTTCCTCTTAGATGCTGACGGGTGACGGCAGTGTATATCTGGGTCGTCGCAAGATCGGTATGTCCCAGAAGGTCTTGCACGGTCCTCAAGTCTGCCCCACCTTCGAGCAGATGTGTGGCAAAGCTGTGGCGAAGCGCGTGAGGGAAAGTCGCGAGGTGTTTCGAGACCGCACGCCGAATGCCCCTGGCGTCGAGCGCCCCGCCGCGAACGCCGACCCAGAGGGCCTCGCCCGCACCCGACGTCTTCATCCGCGACCTGCCATCACTGACGTACCTCTCGAGGGCATCCTGGGCTGGCCGACCGACCGGGACCCGGCGCACCTTTCCGCCCTTCCCGATGACGGTCACGGCGTCACTTCCCACATCCTTGCACTCGAGCGAAGCCAGCTCAGAAATACGCAGTCCCGTGGCATAGAGCGTTTCGACGAGAGCACGATCGCGCAATCCGACCGGCGTGTCGGTATCAATGGCCTCGATGGCGTGCTTCACGGTGCGGGCCGGAAGAGCGTGCGGCAGCGGCTTTGACGGCTTCGGGCGGGTCACACCGTCGAACGGATTCCGATCGGCGGAGCCGCGGCGAACGCTGTCGGTGTAGAAGGCATGTGCCGCCGAGGCCTTACGCGTTATCGATCGCCGCGAGTATCCGAGGGTGTCGAGAAAGGCGAGGTATCGGCGACAGAGCCTGCGTTCGACTCCACTGATCTCGCTCACACCATTGCGATCACAGAAGTCGAAGAACTGGCTCAGATCACGGCGGTAGGCATCCACCGTATGAACAGAGAGTCCCCGTTGATCGGTCAACCGCCCCAGATAAGACATCACCGGGCCCTCGGCCCAGACGGGGAGATCGGGAACTCGCATGAGACCCAAGAGTATTGGGTACCGGGCCGTGTGCCCGGCACATGTGTGCCTGGCACCTACGCCGGGTACACGAATCCCCCAACCCGGCGGATCTGCC
>JAYEGJ010000151.1:0-5851 GCA_034658975.1 Actinomycetota bacterium | reverse complement strand
CGACCAGCCATCACCACTCGCGGTGTCCTCGGCTTCACCATTCCGCACCAGGAGTGGCGAAACCTCGTCCTTGCGACTGGCGCGTCTGGCCGCCGATCTGAGCAACGGCATTAATCAGCAGACTCCTGGCCGACTCGAACCCCGTAGTCCCGTCCCGTCTTCTTCACCCGGGTGCGAAGCAGTTGGGCGCCGATGCGGGCCACCTCCACATGCACGTCGTTCAATTCGCTCGCGCCCTCTTGGTGTTCGCCAGACTGGAGAAGCGCTTCCGCCAGTCGCCAGCGGGCGTAGAGCCGGTAATAGGCATAGTCAGCCACCGCTAGTGCCTCGGCCCAACTCTCGGGACTCGGGCCGGTGATCCGGGTCATCTCGGCCTCGGCAAAGGCGATGTTCTGGGTGTGAGTCATCACCGACGTCCACGAGTCGACCAGGGGCGGGTGCTCTTCGAGGATGCGATGCATTTGGGCAAGGGAATGCTGGGCCTGTTCCACATGCTCATTCGACCCGGTCTCGATGGCCGCGTCTACCTCGGCGCGGACCAACGGGTTGAGCACACCGAGTTTGGCCGCCTCGCCGGTTGAGTGGACGCTCATCTCGAGATAGGCGTCGGCGACCTCTCTCGCATCGTCGAGTTGTCCCCGGTCGGCGGCGATGTCGGCTGCGAGCGGGTAATAGGAGTGGGCCCAGCGCGGGCTTACACCTCTCTTCTCCAGCTCCTCGACGCCCTGTCTCGCCTCCCTCAGGTTCCCCCTCACCCAGGACATGCTCGAGCGAACCATCAAGTAGATGGTCCTGTTGTAACCCTCGAGGGTTCGGTTCCCCATCCGGGCGGCGGCTTCGTCGGCGCGGTCGAAGTCACCGGCCTGTATGTACACCCAGGGGATCCAGTCGGTTGCGGTCGACATCCCGCTGTCTACATCCTGCGGAACGAGGGACATCCAATCCTCGATGACACGGAGAGGCTCGGTGCGGCGGGCGACCGGATCCAGCATGAAGTTGTAGATGGAGAGTCCATAGGTTCGGTCGATAGTCGTCTCATCCCCGGTGGAGACGGCCTGGTCGATGGCGATCCGTTGTTGTTCCAGGCCTTCTTCGGTGCGCCCGTTCCAGCAGTAGGCGTCGGCCATGATCTGTCGGGCGAGAATCTCTGCGTAGATGTCGCCCTCACCCAGGGCGAGGTCGGCGGCCTCGGCGGCCAGTGGCAGCATCGCGCCTGGATCGGTCTCAACAGACATGAATTGACCGAGCAGGGTCGTGAAGACGACCCAAGTCTTGGCGAGCGCTGAATCGAGGTGGGGCAGCAGTCGATGGGCGGACTCGGCAACAGAGATTGCCCCGGGTATGTCCTCCGAATAGGCGAGCGAGCGAGCCAATAGCGTCAAGTTGAGTGCCTCGTCGCGTTTATCGCTGGCGGCTTCCAACCCCGTTCTCAAAGCCGTGGCTGCATTGTCGAGGTGCCCCGTGAAATACCAATGCCACCCCAGGGCCTGTGAGAGCGCCACGACCGCAGGGTCATCTCCCTTGGATGCCGACCACTCGAGAGCGGCCTGGAGGTTGTCGCTCTCGGAGCCGAGTGTCTGGATGAGATCGGCCTGGCCACCACCCAAGGCCCGTTGCCAGAGGCCATCGATACATGTGAGACACCACCGAACGAGACTGTCGTTGATGATTGTGGTTTCGCCTGCTTCCCGGAGCCGAAGATCGGCGTACCGGCGAACGGTCTCGAGAAGGCGATATCTGGTCCCGAGTCGGGTCTCATAAGTTGTGACCAATGACTTCTCGACGAGATCGGAGACGATCGCTGTCACCTGTCCTGGGGCAAGGCTCACCCCGGAGACCACCTGCTCGGCGGCGTCGAGTTGGAAACCACCCCGGAACACACTGAGCCGGTTGAGAATGGTCTGCTCGCTGGGATCGAGGAGCCGATAGCTCCATTCGATGGTTGCCTGGAGGGTCTGCTGGCGTGGGGGTGCGGTTGATGAGCCCCTGGTGAGCAGTTGCAGCTGATCATCGAGTCGAGCGGCGATGGTCTCGACACCAAGCGACCGGGTGCGGGCGGCGGCCAGCTCAATGGCGAGTGGCATCCCGTCGAGCCGCTCACAGATGCTCACCACAGCCGACAGGTTCTGTCCGTCTACAGCGAACGCCGGGTTGGCCAGTTCCGCTCTTCTCTCGAATAGTCGAATGGCCTCATATTCCAGGGCCACCTTCGGATCGGATGGGCCGTCGGTAGGGAAGGCCAATCCCGGGATCTCGTAGCTCGACTCACCGGGCACTCGAAGCGGTTCGCGGCTGGTGGCAAGGATCTTCAAGTCCGTCGATGCCTGGAGGAGTCGCTGAACTGTTGCGGCTGCGCCGTCGAGGAGGTGTTCGCAATTGTCGAGGATGATCAGGATCTTCTCCGAAGCTATGGCCTCCGCGATGACTTCGAGGGCATCCTCGCCTTTCGGCTTCAGGCCCATGGCTCGGGCTATCTCCGTCGGTACCAGATCCGAATCCTGCGTGGCGGCGAGTTCCACCAACCAGACGCCCTCGGGAAAGTGATCGAGCTGGCCCTTCGCAGCTTGGACCGCGAGCCTGGTCTTCCCGGACCCGCCGGCCCCGGTCAGAGTCACCAGCCGATGAGCGGAGAGCAGCTTGCGCGTCTGGTCCATCTCTCCTTCCCGCCCGATGAAATCACTCAGCTCGACAGGGAGGTTGTGCCGGGCAGGCGTAAGTGTCTTGTCGTGGAGCAGAATCCGCTCTTCGAGGCGGCGGAGCCGCCCTCCCGGCTCCAGGCCCATCTCGCCCAGATGCCCAGATACCTCCTGGTAGGCGTGCAGGGCTTCGGTGTGCCTGCCGAGTCGGTAGCGGGCAGTCATCAGGTGTTCCCAAAGACGCTCGCGGAGGGGATACTCGATGACGAGGCTCTCCAGGTCGGGGAGTGCGTCGGCAGGGCGGCCCAGTCCGAGGTGCGCTTCTGCCCGCATTTCCAGGAGCTCCAGGCGGGTCTCTTTTAGCTTGGCGATGGTCGGCCTGGCGAAGTCATCGTCAATCAAGTCGCCGAACGGCTGCCCCCGCCATAGGTTGAGGGCCTCTTCCGCAGCCACCCGGGCCGGGTCCCACTCCTGGCCATCCACCGCCGTCTTGGCCTCGGTGGCCAGTCCCAAGAACTCGGACGAGTCGATATGCACGGCAGCGGCGTCGAGTCGGTAGCCGTGACCCTCGGTGACGATCGTGCCATTCCCGAGAAGCCTGCGCAGGGCCGAAACGTGAGTCTGAAGAGCCGCCTTTGCCGTTGCTGGAGCCTGTTCGGGCCAGAAGCGGTCGATCAAGGCATCGGTACTGACGCGTCGTCCCGCGTCTAGAGAGAGAATCGCCAGCAGACGCCGCTGTGATGGGCGATCCAGGTCGATCTGGGCACTGTCACGCGCCTGGATGGGCCCCAATACCTCGATTTGCACTCGCTCCGTCCCTGTTTCTGAAGGGCATTCTGCCAAATGAGATTTAGCGGCGCAGGGTCGGCGTTCAGCGTCCGTTTAGCGGTGCAGTGTCGAATCGTCACCAAAGCCAGTCCAACAAGAGGAGAGAGACGATGGAGATCCGCGAACCAAAGACCCGTGGTGGGTCTGGTGTGAGTAGCTTCCCGACAGGTGCCGGAGACAACCGAAGGGGAATCTCGTGAGTGTTTCGGAACTGGAATCGATTCTCGAGGGTGATCTGCTCGAGTCAGGTGATGACGGCTTCGAGGATGCTCGGGCCCTGTGGAATGCGAGATTCGATCGCAGTCCCGACGTCATCGCTCGATGCAAGAGCAGTGCTGATGTGAAGGCTGCGCTCGGCTTCGCCCGTGAACACGGTTCGACTCTGTCGGTCAAAGGCGGAGGGCATTCCTACGCGGCCAACTGTGTTGCGGATGGTGGTCTCCTCGTCGACCTGTCACTCATGAAGTCTGTACGTGTGGACCCCGAAGCGCGGACCGTGACGGTCGAGGGTGGGATCACTTGCGCAGAGATGGACGCTGCGACTCAGATGTATGGCCTTGCTACGCCTTCGCCGACCGTCTCCTCGGTGGGGGTGATCGGAGCCGCTCTCGGGGGTGGTGCCGGCTATCTCACCCGTAAGTACGGCCTCACGCTCGACAACGTGATCTCGGCAGAGGTGGTGACCGCAGACGGTCGGGTGCTTCGAGCCGCAGCCGACGAGAACGCCGATCTCTTCTGGGCGATCCGTGGAGGAGGCGGGAACTTCGGTGTTGTCACCAGCCTCGAACTCAAGCTGCATGAAGTCGGTCCTCAGGTGTTGTCCGGACAGATCATCCATCCGTTTGACGAGGCAGGCGCCCACCTCCGGTTCTTCAGGGAGTTCATGAATGAGGCTCCCGACGAGTTCCAGTGCTATCCGTTCTGCTTCCGGGTTCCTCCGATCGATTTGTTCCCGGAGGAGACCCACGGACAGCCCGTTCTCGACTTCGTCTTCTGTCACCAGGACCCCAAGGCGATCGACTTCGTGCAACCGCTTCGGGAGTTGGGTGAGCCGATCCTGGACTTCGTGGGAGCGAGCGCATACGTCGACACTCAGACGGCGTTCGACGCCAACCTGCCCAAGGGTCAGCGTTACACATCCAAGGCGCATGATCTGAGGGCACTGTCGGACGGAGCGATCGACACCATGGTCGAGTTCGTGCCTCAGATGACCGGTGCGCTGACTGCCGCCTACTTCGACCCCCTCGGTGGGGCGGTCGGCCGGGTCGACCCGGCGGCCACGCCCTATGCAGGCAGAGCGACGACATATGGCTTTCACATCATCGCCGGATGGATGGACGCCGCCGAGGACGAGGCGGTGCTCCGATGGGCAACGGAGTTTCATGACGCCATGGCGCCGCATGCCACCGGAGGCGTCTACGTCAACCTCATCGCCGACGACGAGACAGAGCGTATACCGGCTGCATATGGGGCCAACTTCGGGCGACTCGTCGAACTGAAACGGACGTGGGACCCGACCAACCTGTTCAGCAGCAACTACAACATCCCACCCGACTGAGGTTGCTGGATCAGCTCGGCGTGGTGGTCCTGCTCGGGAGAGGTGTTCACAGTAGAACTACCCAGAACGGTTCGCCCTGGGTTCTCGCTAGTATCCCCACCTTCCGCAGCCGTGTGAGGAACATTGGGTCAACGTATCGCCGTCCAACATCCGGTGATGTTTGACGACATCGCAGTCTTCGTAACCGACCGCAGCTTCACCGGGGTAGAAGGGGTCAGATTCGAGTCGCCCGCCGATGCTGAAGCCGGCGAGGGCGTCCCGGCCAAACTTGCCGCCCATCTCTATGCCTCCGAAGAGGGCCTGAGGCACATCTACGTTGCGTCGAACACCGTTACGGTGGGCAGCGTCCTTGCATGGAGTGACACTCATCTTGCCGCGGTGCAGCGCGCCATCGAGGAGTTCTTCCTCTTCTACCCGGCGGAGAGCCCCAACTAGTACATCGTTTGCGGCCCGTCTTACAAATGACTGCCGGGTCTCTCCGGTACTCGACGTCGCTCGAGGTGTCCTCGGCTTCACCATTCCGACATGGGAGTGGCGAAGCCTCGTCCCTGCGACTGGCGCGTCTGGCCGCCGATCTGAGCAACGGCATTACTCAGCAGACTCCCAGGGCGGTGCAGTCGTCGGAATTGGCGCCGGTGGCCGAAATCCGCTGACATACCGTTGGTGAGACGGTACGTGCTCAACCTGAGATGCCCTGATCGGCCCGGCATCGTCAATTCGGTGACGGGGGGCCTACTTGAAGCCGGGGCAAACATCGTCGAGAGCGCTCAATTCAGCGACATCGACACGGGCTTGTTTGCTATGCGGTCGGTGTTCGACACCGACTCCG
>JAYEGJ010000150.1:0-5881 GCA_034658975.1 Actinomycetota bacterium | reverse complement strand
ACGGTGGCACCAACCGAAACCGGTTGGTCGCTGAACGTGATAGCAGACGGCCCCTTCGTGGAGTTGCTACTACTGAAGGCCTGGTGGCGCAGTCTGGGACGTGGGGCGATCAGCAAGGCGATCGAACTTCTGACCTGCGATGTCTCCTCTCCGATCTGGATGCCCGACCCGTTCTCCAAATGACTCTCACAACCCTTCGATTGTTTACAACCGATAGATTGAATACCAGTTTTGGTATTTCGGCGATAATTATTCTGTTATTCTCTTCCCGTGGGACGTCAGCTCATAATCGAGGCGCGTCGCCGCGCTGGAATCACCCAACGAGAGTTGGCGTATCGGCTCGGCACCCATCAGCCAGTGGTAGCACGATGGGAGAAGGGCACGACCGAACCGAGCCTCCGCAACGTTATCCGGGCCGTCAGAGCCTGTGGTCTCGATCTCAATATCTCGGTCACGGAAAGGGACGATCACGATCTCGTCCTGATACGACGCGAATTGAGGGTTTTGCCTCATGAACGGCTTTCCCGCATGGTGGACGCGGTGAACGCCTTCGCCTCGATGGAGATAGCCGCACATGGCTGAGTTCAACCCGGTGGCCGTTCTTCGGGTTCTGGTCGAACGTCAGGTCAGATTCGTAGTAGTTGGTGGAATCGCGGCTCGACTTCGCGGCGCTCCTCTGCTGACCCAGGACATAGACATCACTCCGGCCACAGATCGGGAGAACCTCACCCGGCTGGCATCGGCTCTAGAGGAGTTGGAGGCACGTCTCAGAACCGCCCCCGAACCAGACGGGGTGCCATTCCCCTTCGATCCTGCCCTGCTCGAGTCCGCAACCGTTTGGACGTTGGTAACGAAACATGGGGATTTGGATCTGGTTGTCTCGCCGGCGGGAACCGACGGCTACGCCGACATCATCCGCGATGCCGATGAATTGCGAGTAGCGATCGACCCGGACCTATCGGTCAATGTGGCTTCCCTGGTCGACGTGATCCGAAGCAAGGAAGCTGCCGGCAGGGAAAAGGATCGCGCCGCACTGCCGCTGCTCCGGAGAACCCTGGAGGAACTGAGCGACCAATAGTCGCCGGCCCCCGACTAGCCGTTGATCGCGGGGATCACGCTCTCCCCGTAGGCCCGCAGGGTTGCCTCTCGGTCATCGTGGCTCAAGTAAACGCCGAAGTGGTCGACGCCCATTTCCTTCAACAGCTTCAGCTTCTCGATGTGGTCCTCAACCGGGCCGAGCACGCAGAACCGGTCAACAATCTCGTCGGGCACGAAGTCGGTCGACGGGTTTCCCGACCGTCCATGGTGGTCGTAGTCGTACCCTTCGCGCGCCTTGATGTAGTCACTCAGCACCTTGGGCACCTTTGACTCATCCTCGCCGTAGCGTTTGACCATGTCGGCCACGTGGTTGCCGACCATGCCTCCGAACCAACGCAGTTGTTCGCGCTGATGCTCGATGTTGTCACCTACGTAGGCGGGAGCCACAACACAGATCTTGATGTCGTCGGGATTGCGCCCCACGTCCTCGGCGGCTGCCCGGACCGCATCCATGGTCCACTCCAGCACCTGGGGGTCGGCCAATTGGAGGATGAAACCGTCGGCGTGTCGGCCGATCGTCTTCAAGGCTTTCGGTCCGTAGCCGGACACCCACATGGGAAGGTCCCACCCCTCCCCCTCGATCCACGGGAATCGAATGAGTGTTTCGTTGTAGGAGACCTCTTTGCCCGCGACCAGATCCTTGATGACCTCCATCGCCTCGACCATGGTCACCAGCGTGGTCGGCTTGCGGCCGATATACCTCAGGGCCGAATCGCCACGCCCCATCCCACAGATCGTCCGGTCGCCGTACATCTCGTTGAGAGTTGCAAAAAGCGAGGCGAGCACCGTCCAGTCCCGGGTCCCCGGGTTGGTGACCATCGGGCCGACCACCATTCTCTCGGTCTCGGCCAGAATCTGGGAGTAGATGACGAACGGTTCCTGCCAGAGGACGTGGCTGTCGAACGTCCACCCGTGAGTGAATCCAAGACCCTCGGCGAGCTTGGCCATCTCGACGACCTTCCGTGCGGGTGGATCGGCCCAGAGGACTACCCCGAAATCCATGTGGTCAGGGCGGTCCGGGGGCGTCGACGAATGCTCCGCCGGGCGTTTCCAGCCATGGTCGGCAGGATCAACCATCAGATCGTGTACTGGCTGGTGCCGCGGTGGAGATACTCACCGTCGCCGGGTTGGCCG
Organism: Actinomycetota bacterium; assembly: GCA_034658975.1. Taxonomy (GTDB): domain Bacteria; phylum Actinomycetota; class Acidimicrobiia; order Spongiisociales; family ZC4RG35; genus SZUA-217. The sequence continues at coordinate 3,649 of JAYEGJ010000150.1, read as the reverse complement.
TGATAGGTGTCGTCGCTGATGATGACGTTGCCCTTGGAGAGCACGGTGTCGACTCTGCCCTGCATCTCCCATCCCTCGAACGCCGAGTAATCGACGTCCATGTGGTGGGTGTCGGCCGTGATGATGTGCTTTCCGTGCTGATCCCAGAGAACGATGTCGGCGTCGGATCCGATGGCGATCGTCCCCTTCTTGGGATACATGCCAAACATCTTCGCCGGGGTTGTCGACGTGATCTCCACGAAACGATTCAGGTTGATACGGCCCTCGGCGACGCCACCATTGAAGATGAGCTCCATGCGGTTCTCGACGACGGGCATCCCGTTCGGGATCTTCGAGAAGTCGCCTTGACCCAACCGCTTCTGGGTCCCCAGCGTGGGGTGGTCGCCCATGCAGAAGGGGCAGTGGTCCGTGGAGACGATCTGGAGGTCGTTGGTCCGCAGGCCCTGCCACAACCGCTCCTGATGACCCTCCGCCATGTCGCGCAGTGGCGGTGAGGCCACGTACTTCGCACCGTTGAACCCGTCACGCATGTCGTCCAGCGACAAGAACAGGTACTGGGGGCAGGTCTCGGCGTAGACGTTGAGCCCGCGGTCCCGTGCCTGGATCACCTCGTCCAGGGCCTCCTTGGCCGACATGTGGACGATGTAGAGCTGGGCACCGGTGAGCTCGGCCAGCTTGATGGTGCGGTGGGCTGCCTCGGCCTCGAGGATTGCCTTGCGCACCAGGCCGTGATTGATGGGCTCGGTCTCGCCCCGTTCCAGCGCCTGCGCGATGAACACGTCGATGGCAATCCCGTTCTCGGCGTGCATTGCGATGGTGGCCCCCTCTTCGGCGGCCTTCTGCATCGCTCGGACGATTTCCCCGTCATCGGAGTAGAAGACACCCGGGTAGGCGGTGAACAGCTTGAAACTGGTCACGCCCTCCCCCATGAGTATCTCCATCTCCTTGAGGGTCTGATCGTTGATATCCCCGGTGATCATGTGGAAGCCGTAGTCGATAGCGCAGTTGCCCCGCGCCTTGTCCATCCACGTCTCCCAGCCGTCCATCGCCGAATCGCCCTTCGCCTGAACGGCGAAGTCGACGATCGTGGTCGTGCCGCCCCACGCCGCCGCCCGGGTACCGGTCTCGAAACTGTCCGAGGACAGGGTGCCGCCGAATGGAAGCTCCATGTGGGTGTGGACGTCGATTCCGCCGGGCATGACCAGCTTGTCGGCGGCGTCGATCACGGTGTCGACTGACAACTCGATCAAGCCAGGTTGGAGCAGAGCCACCACCTTCTGATCCTCGATGAGGACATCGGCCGTCATCGTCTCCGTCGCGGTGATGACAGTGCCACCCTTGATCAGTGTTTTGGCCATTGATTACTCCTCCCGTGCCCGATCGATTGCGTTACGAAGCTTGTCCAGACCGTCGTTGATCTCATCCTCGGTGACCGACAGAGCGGGAGCGATGCGAAGTGCGTTCCCGTAGAGGCCACCCTTTCCAACCAGAAGACCTCCGGCCTTGGCCTCCTCCATGACGTCTGCGGTGAGACCGATGTCGGGCGCTCCCGAGTCGGGGTCACCGAACTCGACGGCCATCATCAGGCCCTTGCCCCGGACCTCGACGATTTCCGGCACCTCATCTGCGATGCTGTGCAGTCCGTTCTTGAGCTGATTGCCCATCTTCAGGGCATTGGTCTGAAGGTCGTTCTCCAATACGTATTCGAGGTTGGCCAGCGCTCCTGCGGTCGCCAGCGGATTGCCGCCGAATGTCGAGATCGAATTGGCCTGAAGACAGTCCATGATCTCGGCCCTGGCCACCACGCCGGCGATGGCGAGCCCGTTTCCAACCCCCTTGGCGAAGGTGAGGATGTCGGGAGTGACCTCGTGGGCCTGGTAGCCCCAGAAGTTCTCCCCGGTCCTCCCCCATCCGGTCTGCACCTCGTCGGTGATGAACAGGATTCCGTGCTCGTCGAGCACCTCTTTCATGGCTCCAAAGAACCCATCGGGCGGGGTGACAAAGCCACCCACGCCCTGAATCGGCTCGATGATCATCGCCGCAACGTCGCCCGCCGTGGCGATGGCGAGGATGTCCTTCAGGTCATTCACACAGGCCTCGGTGAACTCGTCATCGGGAAGGTGGCCGAACGGGCTGCGCAGCTTGTACCCGCCATGGACGTAGGTCACGTTGAACGGGTAGAGACTGGTTGCCGACCACGACTTCTGGCCGGTTATGGCGACCGCCGAATGAGACTTGCCGTGGTAACTGCCCCTGATTGCCAGGATCTGGTTCGACTTCCGATACTGAGTCGACAGCATCAGCGCAGCGTCGTTGGCCTCGGTCCCTGAGTTGGTGAAGAACACCTTCGCATCGGGGATCCCGCTCAGATCGGCAATCTTTTCTGCCAACTCGATCTGTTGCTCGATCAGGTAGAGCGTCGAAGTGTGCAGCATCTTGTCGGCCTGTGCCTTGATCGCCTCGACCACACCGGGCACCCGGTATCCGGACATCGTCGTGAGGATCCCTCCGAAGAAGTCGAGATACTCGTTGCCTTCGGCGTCGGTGACGTGGCGACCCTCGCCATCAACGAGGGAAATGGGGTCCTTGTAGTACAGGGCCATCCACGAGGGCAGGACCTCCTTGTGACGGGCCAGTAGTTCGGAGTGAGTTCCCATAATGCGCTTAGGGAGCGACGAGGCTGTCGTAGGCGTCGGGACGACGGTCGCGGTAAAAGGCCCACACCTTCCGAACCTCGTCGATCATGTCCATGTCCAGGTCGCGCACCACCAGCTCCTCATCGGTGTCCGAGGCCTGCTCGCCGACGAACTGGCCCCGGGGATCGACGAAGTAGGAAGATCCGTAGAAGTCGTTGTCCCCGTACGGCTCCTTGCCGACCCGGTTGATGGCACCGATGAAGTACTCGTTGGCGACGGCGGAGGCCGGCTGCTCGAGGTTCCACAGGTACATGGAGAGGCCGCGGCTGGTAGCCGACGGGTTGAACACGATCTTGGCGCCGGCGAGACCGAGTGCCCGCCACCCTTCGGGGAAGTGCCGGTCGTAACAGATGTAGACGCCGATCCTCCCTACAGCAGTGTCGAAGATCGGGTAGCCGGTGTTGCCGGGGCGGAAGTAGAACTTCTCCCAGAACCCGCTGACGTGGGGGATGTGGGTCTTGCGGTACTTGCCGAGGTAGGTGCCGTCGGCGTCGATGACGGCTGCGGTGTTGTAGAGGAAGCCGTCGTCTTCCTTCTCGTAGATCGGGACGATGAGGACCATCCCGGTCTCCTTGGCGACCTCGATCATCCGCCGGATGGTGGGACCATCCGGGATCGCCTCGGCCGTGTCCTTATGCTCGTCATCTTGCACCTGGCAGAAGTAGGGAGCGTTGAACATCTCCTGAAAGCACAAGACCTTGGCGCCCTGGGAGGCCGCCTGGCGTGCGAAGTCGACATGCTTCTCGACCATCGACTCCTTGTCGCCGGTCCACTCGGTCTGAACCAGGGCGGCGCGCACGATGTTCGGCATCAAATCCTCCTCGATTTGGGTCGCTGCGTAAGGAACACAACCTACTCGTGTTTTTGGCTTCCTGATGAGGGGACGATCAGATCAGGCGTCGAGGATCTGGATCATCTATCCCCTCCGCCAAGGGGCGGGCCGTTGGCCCGCC
>JAYEGJ010000149.1:0-5887 GCA_034658975.1 Actinomycetota bacterium | reverse complement strand
ACCAGGGTCATCCCCGCAGCCACCCGAAGAGCAGTCATCGCCAGAGACCGCCACTGCGTGGTCGCCGGATGCGGTAGAAGCCCCAGATGGTGCGACGTCCACCACATCATCCACTGGGCCGACGGAGGCGAAACCATCCTCTCCAACCTATGCCTCCTCTGCCGCTACCACCACACCCTCATCCACGACAACGAAGAAGCCGAAGAACTCCTCATCGCCCAACTCGAACTCGTCGGAGCCGGCCGACGACGACCTATCTAGGGGTGGCCCCTTCCCCACCACCCCGGAACCGGCGGATTCGACGATACTGACCCGATGCAGCGCAGCATCGCCGAACTGGAACCCCTTCTCGACCACATCCTGAGCGCCCCGAAGGACTCGGGCACGATCGAGTTGCTGGTCCGGAGACCGGCCGAGTCGGTGCGCGAGAAGATCGAGAGCGCCGAACTCGACACCGAGGTGGGAGTAGTTGGCGACAACTGGCTCGACCGAGCGCGCGAAGCGGCGGGCGACGGTGTTGTCTCGAAACACGCACAGCTCACCCTCATGAACTCGCGGTCAGCCGATGCCGTCGCCGTCGACAGGGGCCGGTGGCCCCTCTGCGGCGATCAGATCTATGTGGATATGGACCTCTCGATGGAGAACCTCCCGGCCGGATCCAGGATCAAGGTCGGCACGGCCACCGTTGAGATTTCCGAGGTCCCTCATACCGGATGCCCCAAGTTCTCGTCGAGATTCGGCGCAGAGGCCTTGCGTTTCGTCAACGTAGGCGACGGAAGGGCAAACCGCCTCCGCGGAGTCAACGCCTTCATCGTCGAGTCGGGAACCGTCTCGCTTGGCGATGTCGTCAAGAAGCTCTAAACCGCGGCGAACCAGCCCATGGCGCCCTTGTCGGCGAGCCAATGCTGATGTGGGTGGAACATGTATCGCCCGTAATGGGGCAGCGTGAACTCGAGCATTGCTCGCTGCCCCATGGCCAGGGCGATCGTGTCCTCCCGGAAGGCGGGAGCGGCGCCGATCCCGGCCGGATAGACATCGAACATCTCCGCGTGGAGGTGAAATGAGCCGAGCGGTTCGTACTCCAGCATGTTGGTGACGTAGAGCCGTACCGGCTCTCCCTTCGCCAGCTTGATGGGGTGGGCGTCATAGAAGCCGGCCACGCCGTTCCAGGCCACGACACCATTGCGACCGATCTCGGTGTTGGAGAACCCGGAGAGAAGCAAAGAGACCTCTTGAGCAGCGGGCCGTCCGCCAACGGGGTCGACGATCATCACCCCGTACAGGCCCCGCGAGATGTGGGAGGCGAGTGGCGCCGTGTGACAGTGGTAGGGGTGCACCCCGGCCGGGCCCGCCTCGATGGTGTAGGTGGTCTCGCCGCCCGCCGGGACCGGCTCCCACCCATCCTCCTCGGGGCGATGGGCGCCATGGAAGTGCAGGTTATGGGGATGGCCGGTGTTGTTCTTGAAGTGAATGCGGACCGTGTCGCCCTCGGTGGCTCGGATGATGGGGGCGGGCACCGTTCCGTTGTAGGTCCAGGCCTCGAAGTGAAGCTCGTGGGCGACCTCGATCAGTCGCTCCTCGACGGTGATCTCGACGTCGCGCAGCGACCCGGCCGGCTTGCCGTCCGGAGGCGGGGGGAACGTGTGGGCATCCAGAGCGCCTGCCTCAATGCCGTGTGGTGCACCCTGGCCGTTGCCGTATACGGAATCGAGGACGTCGTTGCCGACCGCGGTGAACCCGGATTGATCGTATTCGGTCCCTTCGGCGCCGGTGCTTGCCTGTGCGCTTCCGGTACTTCGCCCGATGACCGAGCCCCCGAGAAGGAGGGCTCCGCCGAGACCTGCCTTCTTGAGAAGGTCGCGACGTGAAACACCCTGCTCGGGGCTTTCCTCAGGCATGGTCAGCTCAGACCACTCCCCCGACGACGAGCCCGATCGCCAGGAAGGCGATATAGACCGCGAGGCCGCCTGCGAGGAGCACCCAGCGATAGGCGGCCGGAATCTGGCTCTTGCCGAACAGGTAGTAGGCGATGACGCCGAGGAACGGAATGACGAGGATGGCCAGCATCCAGCCCACTCCGGTCCCGGTGCTCAAGTCGTCTCGTTTGATGATCTCCCAGATGGCGATGACCACCCAGGCTGCGTAGAGCACGAGGGGCAACACGTATGCGTAGAGGCCGAGGATGCCTCCGATGGTCGAGGCGAAGGTGACGCCCATGAGATTGAACCCTTTCCCTTGAGTAACTGAGAGGTCTGATGGCATGTCCGGGACGCTGATTGCATCCATGTTCGGTCTGGCGGCGGCAAATACGTTCACAGCGGGCACTACCTCAGCGTCTGCGCCACCCGGCATCTGTGGCTGCGGGTCGGGATGGGGCATGTCGCCGTAGAAGATATCGGGGTTGAGGCCGAGACCGTGCTCGACGATGCGGCCGAAGGGAGCGGTGAACGAACCGAGTTCCCACAAGGCCGGGAACCGAAGACCGTCGCATGGCTGCTTGAACTCGAGCGCGGCGGGCATGGTCCATCCGACGTCATTGCCCTCGAAACAGTTGCCCGATAGCGCCGGGCCGGTGAGGGTCAGGTCCCCGAGAGCGGAGCCCTTGACCACATTGTCGACCACGGTGTTGTCCCTTGGCATGTAGACGTTGGCATCAGGGACGGATATGAGCTGGATCCCGTTGAGCGGGTGGTTGACGACCAGATTCTTGGCGATCAGGGAGTTCTCCGTGCCTGCGGCGGCGATCCCGTTGCCCTGGATCGACCACTGAGCCCCTTTGTGGGGGAACTCGCCGTATCCGTTGTCATGAATCAGGTTGCCGGCAACCACAACGTTCTCGGCGGGCGGCAGCAATTCACCATCGAGGGAGTTGGGAGCGACCCCGGTGCCGTTGTACTGGAAGACGTTGTTGACGATGTAGATGTTCGTTGATGCGTTGGAGCCCGAGTACCCGAGGCCACTCAGTTCGCCGATCGAATCCGTGATCACCGCGTCACAGGGGTTGCACTGGCCGATGTAGTAGGCGGCGTCGGGCGAGCCGGAGGCGTAGGAGTGCTCGAAGAGGCCGTCGCCGGAGTCGAAGGCGTAGATCCCGTAATCACCGTTGTTGATAGCGGTCAGATACGAGCCCCGATAACCGCGCACACCGCTCCAGAAGAACCCGTTGAACCTGTAGTTCCTCGCCGTCATGTTCTCGACGACAACGCCGTCGGTGAAGAGGACCTCGACACCGTTGATCCGCTCGAACTCGCCGTCGATGATCACCTCGTTGCGATCGACTCCACGGATGGTCAGCCCGGGGGTGTTGACCTTCACGGTCTCCTTGTAGACACCCTTGTCGATGAGAACGAGGTCGCCGGGATCGGCGGCATCGACCGCAGCCTGAATCGTCGGGAACTCGCCGGGAACATTGCGGGTCACCCCAGTCCACTTGGCCGGAGCGTCGTTGGTTGGATCTCCGGTTGCAGCCGGTGCGGCGTCACCGATCGGTGGGCCGGCACACGCCGCGAGGGAGACCACAATCCCGGACAGGAACAGGAGCAGTCTTTTGCTCATCTATGCATCACCAACGATGAGGACACCAGCCATTCCGGCGCCATCGGCGTTGCCGTGGAATGTACAGAAGAAGGTGAAGCGCCCGGGCGTGTTGTAGGTGAGGACGGCCTCGTCGTCTTCCAGTTGCTCTAGACTGCCGAAGACCGACTCGGTCGACCACGAGTCATCGGCGGCGACCGAGTTGTGGGGATTGCGACCGGCGCCGACCCATTTCACCGAGCCGCCAACCGGGATTCGGATCTCGGTGTACTGAAATCGGTTGTCGTACATCTCGACGGCTACATCCGTGCCCTCGATGGTGCCGTCGCCACCCCCGCCATCCCCTCCGCCGCAGGCGGCAAGCAGCGCCACGCCCGCCAACAGGGCGGCGAGAAGTCTGATCCTCAAGCGGTTCCGCCTCCGAACAAGCGCTTGATCCACGCCCACAGCGAAGCGAAGAAGAGGGAGATGCCCTTGACCTCGGCCGCCACGATGGCTTCGGCTTCTGCCTCCGTTTCGGCCTCGAGCTTGGCCTCGAGGCACTTGACAAAGTCCTCGATCAGCCGCCTCGACATCTCGTTGATCAGGCCGGTCCGCCCGAACTGGGCCGCCGGTCCCGAAAGCTGAACGTCGGCATCCACGGTGATCTTGGTGCCGGCATCGTCGTCGAGGACCGCGTACTGGACCTTCACCTGGCCTCGCGACCCGCCCTTCTTGTCGACGCCTTTTCCTTCGATGGTGGCGGTTCTGGCGTCGGGGTCGGGCTCGACCGTCGCCTTCCCTTCGAAGGTGGCGGTCATCGGTCCGAGCTTGGCCGAGAGACTTCCCTCATAGGAGCCGTCTTCGCCCCGACCGGTTAGCTCGGCGCCGGGAAGGCACTGGGCAACCGACGGAACGTCCTGGAAGAACTCCCAGACAACGTCTTGGGGACGGGCGACGACGAATTCTTGTGAGATTTTCATGTTCCTCCGGACAGCACCTTCAGGGGTAGACAGAACATAGCGAATTGATCACCACTCAATGGTGCCGGTTGTCTCCCGTGAGCAACTGAAGGACGTGCGGGAGCAAGTCGACGACTGCCCCCATGCTCTCGACTGCCCCTCGCGGTGAGCCGGGGACGTTGATGATCAATGCCGTCCCAACGGTGCCGGCTTTGGCACGTGTCAAGGCTGCCATCGGCGTCGACTCGAGACCGGCGGCAATCATCGCATGCACCAATCCAGGTGCTTCTCGATCGAGGACTGACCCGGTTGCCTCCGGGGTAACGTCCCGAAGGCCGAAACCCGTGCCGCCGGTAGTAACGACGAGTTGCGCTTCATCTGCGGCGGTCCGAATCGCCGCGGCGATCGGCTCGACATCATCGCTCACCAGTACGCGTTTCACCTCACAGCCATGCTCGGTCAGGAGAGTCTCGAGAGCTTGACCCGAACCGTCCTCACGGACACCGGCGGAAACACCGTCGCTGACCGTGATCACCACTGCGCTGGTGCCTTCTAGCGACAGACCACTAGCCCCACAGTCTCGGGTCAATCGACACGCCGCCTTCGAGGACGGCCAGGGAAACGATGAGCATGACAATGAGGGTCGCACCGAGTCCCCATGGCCACGGCGCCTTCCTTTCGTCATCGGGGCCTTTGGCCGTTGTCGTACCGGGGGCGGCGGCAAGGGTTGCCAGGAACATTACCGCGGTGAGCGGGAGTGAAGGTATGACGAGACCGTCGGAGTCGGGCATGAAGAACGGGATGGCGAGGAACACAGAGGCCGCAGCAGGAATAACGGCTATCCACAAGGCAAACGTGAGGCGCTTCTTCGCATTGGACACCAGCGTCCGGTGGGGTGTGTATGCCAGGAATGCAGAAGCCGCGGCAAGTGCGATCAAGAGCAGTCCCACGCCTCCCCCGGCGGCGATGACAACGTCGAGGCCAGGGGGAGCATCGAAGGTCGCATAGGCCAGCGAAATCGGCGCATCGTCGTTGAAAGGCAGGACAATGGCCTGGCCGAGAGCCTGTCTCAGAATGTGAAGGACGGTCCAGAGAAACGTGAGACGCGCAAGGCTGGTGTCACGCAGCGTCGGATATGCCAACAGCGCAAGGAATCCAACGATGAGACTGAGGACAAACCCCCCGCCCCAGGCAAGGTCCGATGCTCCGGTGAACTCGACCCGGTTGTTGTAGAGGACAGCGTCGCCGCCAAGAATCTCCGCCAACAGGCCATCACCGAAGTTATCCAGGAATTGGGCAATGACGATTCCGAGAGTCGATCCGAGAGCGGCCGTAAGCACCAGGGCCGGACCCACTCGTATCACAGGGGTCGAAGCGGTCGCCCCTGCTGTCGATACATCGCTTGTCACGCC
>JAYEGJ010000148.1:0-54859 GCA_034658975.1 Actinomycetota bacterium | reverse complement strand
GCCGACCGCCTTCAAGGCTTCCGGCGATCACGCCGAGTTCCTGGGGAACATCGACCGGACAGTCATGACCCCGCTCCGCCAGGCCCTCCAAGACGGAGCCGACGCAGGTGAATTGGTGCTGGGCGACGTCGAAGTCGCGGCCCACGCAACCATGGGAGCGCTGCACCAGGTGTCGATCATGCGTCTGATCCTCACGGGAACCCTCGACCCTGAAGAGGTGGCCGATCTCGTCATCCCCCAGCTCGTGCGGGGCCTGCTCCCCCGCTGACGGCAGCACGCCAGGCGGGCCGGCCTCGGTCTAGGGTCGATGCGTGCTCGTCGGTCTCGTTGCCAATCCCACTTCGTCAAAGGACATCCGACGGCTCACCACGCTTGCCCGGGTCATCGACGTTGAGGAGAAGGCCAACATCGTGGCCAGGCTCCTCGTGGGGCTCGGCTCGGAAGAAGGCATCGAGGTGCTGGGTGTTGACGACCAGTCCGGATTGTTCCGTCGTGCCATCACTCTGGCCGGCTCGGCCGCACCGCCAACCGGCTTTCTACCGATCGAGGTGGAGGGAACCGAAGCAGATACACGACACGCCGCCGACTACCTGGCTAACAACGAAGCAGCCGCATTGATCACGGTCGGAGGCGACGGCACCGTGCGCGCCGCTGCCGAAGGGTGGCCCCGAGCACCATTGGTTCCGCTGGCGGCAGGCACCAACAACGCCTTCGCGCTGACCGACGAACCCAGCGTGGTCGGAATGGCCACAGCAATAGCAGTCAAGTCTGGAGCCGATGCGTTCAGACCCACTACCGCCGTCGAGGCAGAAACCGTCGAAGGTCGGGCGCTGGCGGTCATCGATGCAGTCGTGGTGCGAAACCATTGGGTGGGTTCGGGCGCCATCTGGGACCCGGCCGAACTGGTCGAAGGGTTCGTCACAACATCACGCCGAACTGCCGTCGGCATCGCCTCGGTGAGCGCCGCGCTCGGGCCGTTGGAGCAGGGCCATGCCCGTCATCTCCGATTCGGCGGCGAGCGCACCGTCCGAGCGGTCTTCGGGCCCGGCCTGATACTCGACGTCCCCGTCGACAGCCACGTAGATCTCCCCGTCGGGGCCGAACTTCCACTTGGCAACGAGGCCGGAATGGTGGCGCTCGATGGGGAACGACGTCTCCCTGCAAAAGCGGGATTGGTGCGAGTGGTCGAGGGGCCACGGGTGCTCGACCTGGAGACGGCACTCAGGGTCCTTTGACCCTGTACGGCAAGCCTCGGCGGGGAGTAGGTTCCGGAGAGTAAGAGGCGGTCACCTGTTCCGGGCAGAGCCCGGAGAGAGGAGGTTGAACCATGGACATTCCCAGGGAACACCTGGTTGACATGTACCAAACAATGGTAAAGATCCGCCGATTCGAGGAGCGCATCAGGGAGATCTACTTCACGGACAAGCTCCCCGCCTTTGACATCGCCGCGGGTCTGATCCCAGGCGAGATGCACCTGGCCGCCGGCCAGGAGCCGGTGGCAGTGGGCATGAGCCCGCACCTGAAGGATGGCGACGCGATAACCGCCACCCACCGACCCCACCACGTCGCCATCGCCCAGGGGGTCGATCTGAACAAGATGACCGCCGAGATCTTCGGCCGGGACACCGGGCTGGGACGTGGGAAGGGCGGCCACATGCACCTGTACTCGGTGGAACCCAACTTCGGGTGCTCGGGGATCATCGGGGAGGGCATCCCGGTTGCGGTAGGAGCAGCCATGGCGTTTCGACACAAGAGCAGCGACAACGTCGCCCTTTCGTTCTTCGGGGAAGGAGCGGCCAACCAGGGGGCGTTCCATGAGTCGCTGAACCTGGCGGCACTGTGGAACCTGCCGGTGGTGTTCGTCTGCGAAGACAACGCCTACGCGATCTCGGTGCCGAAGACGGCCTCGACGGCCATCGCAGACAACAGCGATCGTGCCGCGGCCTACGGCATCCCGGGAGTTCTGGTGAGCAGCAACGATCCGGTGGCCGTGTACGAAGTGATGGGTGAGGCCATCGCCAGGGCCCGCCGGGGTGAAGGGCCCAGCCTGGTCGAGATCAAGACCGACCGGCTCTGGGGCCACTTCGAAGGTGACGCCGACGCCTATCGCTCCGACGAGTTCAAGACGGAGATGCTGGAGCGTGACCCGATGGTCACGTACGTCAAGCGGCTATCCGACGAGGGGATTCTCAATGAGTCCGACATCGCCGCGATACAGCAGGCCATGTACGACGAGGTCGAGAAGGCCATTCAGTTCGCGCTGGACAGCCCCTATCCGGAGCCGGAGGCGGCCCTGGAGGACGTCTTCGCGGAGAGGACGGTGACGCTATGACGGCCAAGACCGAACGCAAGCTGACAACTCAGAAGGCCATCGCTGAAGCTGTCGCACTCGAGATGAGAAGCGACGACTCGGTGTTCGTCATGGGTGAGGACATCGGGACCTACGGAGGCATCTTCGGTGCCACCGAGGGGCTGTTGGACGAGTTCGGAGAGAAACGAATCATCGATACTCCGATCTCGGAGACCGGGTTCATCGGGGCGGCTGTCGGCGCTGCCGTAAACGGCATGCGACCAATCGTCGAGTTGATGTTCGTCGACTTCTTCGGCGTCTGCATGGACCAGATCTACAACAACATGGCGAAGATCCACTACTTCAGCGGCGGGAATGTCAAGGTCCCCGTGGTCTTGACCACCGCAGTCGGTGGCGGATATGGGGATGCCGGCCAGCACTCCCAGACGCTGTGGGGAACATTCGCCCACATGCCCGGGATGAAGGTCGTTGTTCCGTCCAACCCCTACGACGCCAAGGGTCTGATGATCGCGGCGATCCGCGAAGACAACCCTGTCGTATACATGTTCCACAAGGGCGTGTTGGGGCTGGGTTGGATGACACCGAACCCGAGGGCGACCGGGGAGGTTCCCGAGGAGCCCTATGAGGTACCGATCGGCAAGGCAAACGTGGTCCGCGAGGGCACCGACCTCACGATCGCGACGATCGGAATGTCGGTTCACAGGACCCTCGACGCCGCCGAGCAACTCGAGGAGAAGGGAGTATCAGCCGAGGTGCTCGATCTCCGTTCTCTGGTTCCTCTCGATCGGGAGGCAATAGTTGCCAGCGTGGAGAAAACCCATCGGCTCATGGTGGTCGACGAGGACTACCACAGCTTCGGAATGTCCGGAGAGGTCGTCGCTACCGCAATCGAAGGCGCATTCGATTACCTGGATGCACCCCCGGTTCGGGTGACCACACCTGACATCCCGATTCCCTACAGCCGTCCGCTGGAGGAGTGGGCGCTCCCCTCGATCGAACGGATCGTGGAGGCAAGCTCTGCGCTCCTGGTAGCCGGCTAAGTGGCCACTAACTGAAATGACCCTCGAGGTCATGATGCCTGTCATCACCGCCTCCGGCGAGGAGGCGGTGGTGACGGCTTGGTTCGTCGACGAGGGTGGAGCCTGCACCGAGGGTCAACTGATCGCCGAGGTGCAGACCGAGAAGATCTCCGTTGACGTCGAGGCGCCAGCCGCCGGGTATGTGATGAGCCGGGTGGAGCTCAACGAGCCGGTTCCCCAGGGCGCTCCGATCTGTCTTATCGCCGATTCGGCAGAACTCCCGGACGTCACGGCCCCGGCGACGTCTTCGTCTGTCGATGTCCCCCCGGCGCGGGTCACCGCCTCCCCGTCGGCAAAGCGGGTGGCAAAAGAGCTGGGTGTGGATCTCACCGCGCTCGCCGGAACCGGGCCGGGTGGTCGCATCACCGAAGCCGACGTGAGGGCTGTCGCCGGGGCCGCGCCCAACGCGGCAGGCGGGTTACGGGCAGTGATCGCCCGAAACATGCGTCGCTCCCACTCCGAAACCGCCCCGGTGACCCTGCATTCCACGGTCCAACTCGGACCAGAGAAACCCTCTCGGATCACGGCCAGGGTCGTGAAGTTGGTATCCGAGGTGCTGGCCGATCATCCCCATCTCAATGGCTATCGGGACGGGGACGATTTCGTCACTGCCGAGATGGTCCATATGGCAGTGGCCATTCAGACCGCCGAAGGTCTGATCGCTCCCGTAGTTCGGGATCCCGCCTCGCTGACGGTCGACGACATCTCTGCGGCGATAGAGGACCTGGCCGAGAGAGCCACCGCTGGGACTCTCACCGCCGATGACTTCGAAGGCGGGACCTTCACCGTGACGAATCTGGGCTTCTATGGAGTCGACGGGTTCACCCCGATCATCAACCTCCCCCAGGTGGCGATTCTCGGCGTGGGAGCCATCCGACAAGTCCCTGTGATCGACGAGACAGAGGCAGTGACCACCGGATATCAGATGGTGCTGTCACTCACCTTCGACCACGCCTTCGTCGACGGGGCACCCGCAGCGGAGTTCCTCCAACAGGTCGAGGAGAAGCTGGCCTGAACCCCGGCGTCAAGGCCGCCCCGCCGAGACAATGAGACGACGCAATTGGCCCGCCCGAGCGGCCTCCAGTTCTACCTCCAGACGCCTTTGGTTCTCAGCGTGCTCTTCGGCGCCGAGCAAACCCTCGAGGCCCTCCTTTTCGCGGTCCCCTTCCCGGAGATAAGCCTCGATGGTCGCCGTGAACTCGTCGCTGACATCGGCGACCTCGAAGTTCACGAAGCCCGCCCTCTCGAGGAGGTTCGGGTAGGTGTCCTCGGCCGCAACGAACTCGGGCCCTGCTTCGATAGCCTGAGTCCTTTCATCACCGCGGAGCCCTTCACCTACGGCCAACGTCAGGAACGAGAGCAAGCCCCCGGGTTTGAGGGATCCCCACATGGCTCTCAGCACGGAGAGCTTGTCGGCGAGTCAGCAGAAAACGTCGGAGCTTGTTGCTGCATCGAACACCCCATCCCTGAGTGGCAATACATCACCCGAGGCCACAACCACCGATCCACTGACCCGATCCTCTTCGAGTCGCCGGGAGGCGACGCGGAGGCCCTCGAGGGGCACGTCGGTGAGCACTACGCGGCACCCGGTCGACCTGGCCAGGTAGATGCCAGGCCATCCCGCGCCGCTGCCAACGTCGAGAAGCAACTTCCCTGGCTCCAGTTCGAGACGCCGGGCCAGGTCGGCGGCCTGACCCCTGGTGGTGTAACTCGTTGCGCCGTATTCGCAGCCGATCACCCTGCGTTCGACGCGGCGCATGGCCGGGTGATTGACGATCCTGTAATGCTCGTTGAATTCATTGGTCTGATCGGGTACGTCCTCAGCCATCAGCACATCTTCGTCGATGGGAGACCCGAGACGGGCAGAGCCAGAGAACCTGGAGACGATCCTGCACCCGGCCTTCCGATCTTGCCTCAGCCGGGGTGACCGATTGGTATCAGATAGAGGGGTTCGTGATCATCGGGTAGATCGAGTGAACTCTGCACCTGGCTGTCCAAAAAGGCGCCCATCGGCACCCCGCCCAAATCGAGGGCCACGGCCTGGAGCAGCAAGCTTTGAGCAATGTGACCGGCCTCGAGCTTCACGTAACGCTCCGCCCGTCCCCCGTACTTGGCCTCGGTTCGGGAGAACACGCCACAAATGACGAAGACCGCCGGAGCGTCCCTCACCGCCTCCTGACGCCACGACGCCCAGAAGAGACGGTCACGGAGGTCATCGGTCGACAGCAACTCGACCCGGTGACCGTCGGGCAGGTAGTGATACACCCCATCCTTCGTGACCGCATACACCTCAATGGGGTAGAGGGCACCAGCGGATGGATTGGTCCGCCGTCCCGGGCGGGTCTCCCCCTGAGCGGCCCAGAAGAGTTGGGACAACTCCGCCATCGTCAACGGTTCGTCGGTGAATTCCCTGGTCGACCGGCGTGAGGTAAGCGCTTCCTCGAGAGACATCTCGCCCGCCAGGTTGGGGAGGGGCAAGTCAATGGTTTCCAACGCCTCCACCTGGGTCTCGGGCTCCTCCGTCTCTCCACATCCACCGGCGACCAGGCTGAACGTCAACAGCCCGACGAGTAACTGACGAGTTCTCATGATCGCAGCACTTGCGACTCTGCCGGGTGGTCAGACCCCCCACCAGTGCCAAAAGACCACTACTCCCCCAAGGCGAAGAAAGTCCGGGTCTCTTCGAAGCTGAAGCCCTCCTCGGCGATCATCACCAGCGAGTCGACATCGTCGAAGTTGATCCTCCAGCAGACATTGCCCGTGATCGTCCCCTCCGGAAACGTCTCGCCGGCGTCGTTGATGTCATCGGGGATGACGCCGCAGCCAGACTCGAATGGCTCGTAAGCGACGTTGGAGTCACCCAACGCCTTGAGCGTCATGTCGATCCAGAAGGTCGAAGACTCCTCGCCGACGTAGGTGGCCTCGAGACTGACCATGAAGAACTGTTCCCGTTCACCGGGCGGGTCGTTGAAATCATTCTCGGCCATGACATCCGCCGTCGCGTCCGGAGTGACAGACAGAACAACGAGATCCCACGAACCGACCGTTGCATGCTGTCCAACCGAAACTCCGTCGGGCGAGTCCGCGGTCGCACCGCCGGACGTCGACTCCTCAACTGGTGTGGCCGACGCGTCAAGAGACAGGAACGCTCTGGTCTCCTCGAAACTGAAGAACTCTTCGGCGATCATCACCAGCGAGTCGGCATCATCGGACTTGATCCTCCAACAGACGTTCCCGGTGACCGTTCCCCCCGTAAAGGTCTCGCCGGCGTCGTTGATGTCATCAGGGATGACCCCGCAGTCGGCTTCGAAAGCCTCATAGGCCACGTTGGATCCGCCCACAGCCTTGAGCGTCATGTCGAACCAGAACGTCGAGGACTCCTCACCGACATAGGTCGCCTCGAGGCGGGCCATGAAGAACTGCTCCCCCTCACCGGGAGGGTCGTTGAAATCATTCTCGGCCATGACCGCTTCCACCGAATCGGGCGCAATCGACGCAACCCGCACCCTCCAGCCACCCACCAGCACAACTCGCCCAACCGCCAACGGCTCCGCCAGCGATGTGCTCGTGCCATCAGTGTTCTCCTGCGCCTCGGACGTGGTGGTCTCGACTGGGGGCTCGGTCGTGGTCGAAAGAGGTTCCGTGGTCGCCGGCGCTGGTTCGGTGTCAGAAACGGTGGTCGACGTGCCGACGGAATCGGCCTCACTCGATGCGGTGACTGCCGGGCCGCCGCTACACGCAGCCACGGCGAGGACTACGCCAGCAAGGAGGCTGATCTTGGGATTGATCAACATGGTCGAAGGCTAACTGAGCGTCATGTCGATCCCTGCCGCACACCCTTCTGTGCTGGCTTGCAACACCCTTTCTCGACCGCATCGACGGTCCATTAAGTCAGACACAAGGTGCTTGAGGTTCACTCTCATGAGGCGGCCAGGGCCGCGTAGTGTCTCCGACGGAGGGACAGCTTGGATTACCGCATCCTCGGTCCACTTGAAGTGTTCGACCAAGGTAGGTCGATCGACATCGGTCCAAAGCAACAGCGAGGGCTGTTGGGCCTTCTGCTGCTCAACGCCAATCGGGTGGTGTCGACGGAGCGGATCCTCGAAGACCTTTGGGGCGAGGGGGCGAACGGCAAAGAGAGCACCCTCTGGGTCTATATCTCCCGTTTGAGATCGGTCCTCGAACCGGAGAGGGAGGCACGCGAGAGCAGCAACGTTCTCATCACCAAGGATCACGGCTACTCCCTCGTGGTCAACCCTGAGGACATCGACGCGAGGCGATTCGAGAAGGTCGTCGAGTCCGGGCGACATCTTCTCAAGGATGATCCCAATGCTGCGGCCGAGCAGTTCCGCAAAGGGCTCGAGCTTTGGAAAGGCTCTGCTCTCGAGGACTTCGCATACCAAGACTTTGCCCAGTCCGAAATCACCCGCCTCGAGGAGCTTCGGCTCGACGCCATCGAGGATCGGATGGAGGCGGATCTCCGGTCTGGCCGACATCGCGAGATCGCCGCAGAACTCAACGCCTTCTCTGAGGCCAACCCATTTCGCGAGCGTCCCGTCGCCCTGCTCCTCAAGACCCTCTACCGATCAGGTCGACAGGCCGACGCCCTGAGGGCCTTCGAGAAGTATCGGCGCACCATCGGCGATGAGCTGGGCATCGAACCTTCGCCCGAACTCCGCAGACTCGAGGAACAGGTGCTGCGTCACGACTCCCGTCTGGAAGGACGACGCTCACCCAGCCGTTTCCTCCCCCGGGAGCGCAGCGACGTTGGGGGAGGTGGCGCCGAAGCCGACGGAGGGGGAGGTGGCGCCGAAGCCGACGGAGGGGGAGGTGGCGCCGAAGGCGACGGAGGGGGCCGGAGAGTCACCGCAACCATTGGCAAGACGGGCCGACTAGCTTCGCCGTGTGTTCTATCGCATGGAAGGCGCCGAATCTGTCGACCTGTTCGAGATGCTCTTCGGCGACGAGCGGGACCACCCCGACCGACCCTGGGTCATGCTCAACATGGTGGAGTCGATCGACGGAGCCACCGCCGTCCGTGGAGGCGCTACCGCCCTCAACGACGAAGACGACAGGGCTCTCTTCCTGGCGTTACGTGCGGTTGCCGACGTCGTCATGGTCGGGGCACAGACCGTCAGATCGGAGGATCTCGGTCCCGTCAAGATGAGTGCCGACATGATGAAAGCTCGCCAGGCGAACGGTGTTGACGGAGAGCCCAAGCTGGCGATCCTTACCAACAGCCTCGACATCGACCCCGGTCATCGTGTGTTCTCCGATCAGGAGCGAAGGCCGATGATCATCACTTCGAACAACGCCGACACCGAAAAGCTGCAATCTCTCTCCCAGGTGGCCGACATCGTGCACGCCAACCGCCTCGACGGCCAGGCAATCGTCGAGGCCGTTGGTCCGGTGGATGTCCTGCTTTGCGAAGGCGGGCCGAGCATCAACAGCCAATTGGTCGAATCGGGAATGGTCGACGAGATCAACCTGACGCTCTCCCCGATATTCGCCCTGGGACATTCAAAGCGTATCGCCAGCGGCCCTGAGTTGGATCCACCCACAGAGTTAAAGCTCGACCGGGTTCTCCGCGGCGACCGCTCGATGTTCTTGCGTTACGTCAGATAACGAAGCCGAGACCACGAAGAACCTCGTGAACAGTCGACAACTCAGGGAAGTCGTTAGCGACCGAGGCCGACATGGCAATCATCTCATCGAGAGGGTCGTCGCTCCTGAATTCGAAGATCTCGAATGTCGGCGCAGCGTATCTGCCATCGCCAATCGTTTGCTTTACGAGGAATGTGGCTAGCTGGGACATCACGTCGGCCATCAGGATGTAGAGAACCCCGACGGCCAATCGCTTATTGGATTCGGCGGCAAACAGACGGTCCATGACCAGATAGAGGCTTCGGTATACGGCATTGAACAGCTCGGCAACCTCTCGCACCGGCGGCGGGTAATCACCCGTCCGTGGGTTGGTCGGGAGATCACGGACCGGTCCGAGAGGGCTCTGTCCATCGTGAATCTGGAGGAGCTTGTAGTAATGGGTGAGTTCTTGATGGTCGGGGTCGGCCCACTTGTCATCACTCATCCCTTCGCCCTGGTGAACGATGATCTCGATGGCTTCCAGTGCCGAGTCGAGATCCTCGATACCTACGAGCCCGCCGCTGTCTTCAGCGTCGAATGCGACGGGCTGATAGAAGGTCGGATCGGACATCTGGGCTTCTCGCTGCGGATTGGCGAACAGCTCGTAGTTGCGGGACACCGCTTCAAGCCCCAGTTCAAGGGCGTGATAGAACTGACCCAGCGTCTCGAACTCGTCGGGTTGGGCGGGGGCCCCCCTCGTCTCGGGTTGCTCGATCCTCATGAAGACGCTTTCGATCTGTTCGAGTGAGCACGGTGCGAGATCGATCCGCAACGGTGGCCGATGATGGGGCAGGTCGGCTGGATACGCCGGCATGTATGCGGTGCTGGTGAAGTCCGGTGTGCCGCCGATGGCCAGGAGGAGGTTGCTGGCGAGGGCGGCATGCAGCATCTCCTCGACCACGATGCTTCTCAGCAACATCGCCGCTTCCGAACCATGATCCTCAATCGAGTACATCGCGTACAGGTATGGCGGAACGGTCGACAACTCGACCTGGATGGCAAGCGCGACGTGATCTCGCAGGTCCTGCGGGGTTTCTATTGGCACCGCCCCGAACTTAGACGGCCAGGAGGTACCAAGCCTCCGCATCGTGGGAAAACCCTCCGGATATGCCCCTTCTTGGGCTCAACCACGCCGTACCCGTCGGATCCTGTCCGAGATCCGACGGAGTACCGGCGGGTCTTGTCGCGTTGAGAGAAGCACGGCTGTCGGTGCCGCGGCGACCTGGCGTATGCGCCGTCGTCGCCATCGCGTCGACGTGCCGCCGTCGGTGCGGCCGTTGCTCACCCGAACACCCCTGAGTCGTCCTGACTGAATAATGTTCGATCATGCCGATCCGTCGAACCGGGACATCGCGGCAGAAGTCGACTCACTCCCGGCCATGAGCCTCGATCAGATCCATCTCGGGCTTCCCGACGATGCGCCGTGGTTCGTCCGGGTGGTGCTGCGCAGTCGTTCGTTCCTGGTCGTCACGATCGTGATAACCACCATTCTCACGATCATCGCCGCCTCGAATCCGGACTGGCTATTGCGAATCGACCAGCCGATTTCGGAGTGGATTCGGGGAGCGGGAATCGATCTCTCCTTTGCCAAACTGGTGACACAGCTCGGCTCGCCCAATCTTGCCATTGGCGTCGGCCTCATCGCCGTGGTCGTCCTATGGGGCCGATGCCGGGCGTCCGCGCTGACGCTTGGCACTCTGATGGCGGCGGCGCTCACAGCGGACATCGTGCTGAAGCTTGTGGTGGACCGACCCCGGCCCCCGAATCCGGACATCAACACTCAGCTGAGCTCGTTTCCAAGTGGGCATGTCATCCAGGCCGTCGTCATGTTCGGACTTGTCCCGCTCCTCTTGTGGGTGCTCACCAATCGCACCCTGTATCTG
Source organism: Actinomycetota bacterium (assembly GCA_034658975.1). Taxonomy (GTDB): domain Bacteria; phylum Actinomycetota; class Acidimicrobiia; order Spongiisociales; family ZC4RG35; genus SZUA-217. The sequence goes on along the minus strand of JAYEGJ010000148.1, from coordinate 43,943 downwards.
CGGCTCGGATTCGTGGTGTTTGCAGTCGTGGTCTTGTCAGTGGCGGTGAGTCGGGTCCGTCTCGGCGCCCATTGGCCCTCCGACGTAGTCGCCAGCTTCTTCATCGGTGCCACGCTTCTATTGGCAGCCGAAAGCCTGCTCACCTCCGACTGGGCGACCAAGCGCTGCTCCTCGCTCGGCTATCACGCGTCTGACTCATCGCTGTAGAGCCCTGGCGCACAATTCGCCACTCATCACACGGAAAACCCGATCTGGTCTCTACCGATACTGACCTACGGCCCTAGTGGCGAAAGCCTGCCTCATGGATGATCACGAATGGCCGTAGTCGTGCCGCGCCCCCAGGAGGCCCAACGTGAAGTATCGAATCGAGAGGAACGATCGAGGCGAATGGATCATCGCTGACGTCTGGAAGCGGGGTCATGCCATCCTCGCCGACCCCCTTCTCAACAAGGGAACTGCTTTCACCGCCGAGGAGCGGGACCTTTTCGAACTCGACGGGATGCTCCCCTACCAGCCAACCGACCGGCAACTCCAGGTCCAGCGCGCCTACGCGCATGTCGAGGACCAGGACGACCCGCTCGAGAAGTACGTGGCGATGACGAGCCTGATGAATCGCAACGAGACACTCTTCTATCAGGTGCTCGCCTCACGGGTGGAAGAGCTGCTCCCCATCGTCTACACGCCGACGGTCGGCCAGGGGGCGGTCAAGTACAGCCGTCTGTTCCGTCGTGGCCGTGGCCTGTGGATCACCCCCGACCACAAGGGCCGGATCTTCGAGGTCCTGGGCCATGCCCGCAACGAAGAGGTGAAGCTGATCGTCGTCACCGACAACGAGCGGATTCTCGGTCTGGGCGACCAGGGTGTCGGTGGGATGGTGATCCCGGTCGGCAAGCTCGCCCTCTACACCCTTGGGGCCGGCATTCACCCCGCCTACACGCTTCCCATCAGTCTCGATGTGGGGACCGATAATGAGGATCTGCTGGGCGATAACCTCTACGCCGGCTGGCGTCACCCCCGTCTCCGCGGCGAGGAGTACTACGAGTTGGTCGACGAGTTCGTCGACGCGGTCAAGCGTCGCTGGCCCGAGACCCTGCTCCAATGGGAGGACTTCAAAAAGGCGAACGCCTTCACCCTCCTCGACCGTTACCGGAAGTCACTGACCTCGTTCAACGACGACATCCAGGGAACCGCGGCCATGGTGGTCGCCGGGATCCTCGCCTACTGCCGGGCCACCGGCACGAAACTGACAGACCAACGTGTGCTGCTGGTAGGCGCGGGCGCCGCAGGTGTTGGCATTGCCCGCCAGCTTCATCATGAGCTGGAGGTTCAAGGGCTGGTCGGAGAAGGTTTATGGAAGGCGATATCTCTCTTCGATACCCGTGGCTTCGTCGTCGACAGCGACCCGGATCTCGATCCGCACAAACGTGAACTCGCCTGGCCGGCAGAGATGGCCTCGGCGATCGGTCTGGACCGGGACTCCGACCTGACAGTGGCAGTCGAGGCGATCAGGCCCACCGTGATGATCGGGACAACGGGGCAGCCGGGAATATTCGGAGAGCCGATCATCCGAACCATGGCCGAGCACGCGGCGAGCCCGCTGGTCATGGCCCTGTCCAACCCCACCTCGAAGACAGAGGTGGTGCCGACCGACGTGTTCGAGTGGACCGAAGGACGCGCCTACATGGCGACCGGGAGCCCGTTCGACCCGGTCGAGTATGAAGGGCAGACGCTGGGAGTCTCTCAGGGCAACAACGTCTACGTGTTCCCCGGCGTCGGGTTGGGGGCGATCATCTCCGAGGCTTCGGAGGTCACCGACTCGATGTTCGCTGCGGCAGCTCATGCCCTCGCCAACAGGGTCGACCCCGAGACTCTCGACTCCCGGTTGCTCTATCCGCCACTGGCCGACCTTCGCTCGATCAGCCGGTCGATCGCAGAGGCGGTGGCACGGGACGCCCGGGACTCCGGTGTTGGCAAGGACCTGAGCGACGACGAAATCTCAGAACGGCTCGATCACGAGATCTGGGACCTCGACTACCCGACTCTGCTCCCGGCGTAGGGAACTGAAGAAGCCACTAGATTCACCGTGCAAATAGGAGAAAGCTGATGTGTTGTCTGTTCGCCAGCATGGTGCTGATAGGGCCCCGCGCCGCGATTCTGGTCTGGTGGCTGATCGACTCCGCCCGCTGGGAAGCCGCCTTCGCCAACTTCTTCTGGGCCTTCGCGGGGTTTTTCGTCGCCCCGTGGACGACCCTCGCATGGACTCTCGTCGCCCACAACGGAGCCACCGGATTCGACTGGTTCTGGCTCGGGTTTGGGATCCTCGCCGACCTTGGCTCCTGGGGCTCGGGCGCATGGTCACGCAGGGGGACGTACACGCCCGCCACCTGAAGAAGTCTCCCACCAATAGATCCATCGTGTGTGCGGCCGGTTAGGGGATTCCGGCTCTATCACCGATGGATCTAACCCGTGATGCTGGTGGGCTGGGAGCGATCCAGGAAAGGACTCACCATGACCAAGCTCGAAGAGCTGATGGCGGAAGCCCACGACACCCTCACCGTCAAGACAGTCTTCGGCGAGCCATACCAGTCGAACGGAGTGACGCTGATCCCCGTAGCCGCTGTGCGCGGAGGAGTTGGAGGTGGCGAAGGCGAGGCAACTGAGACCACGCCCGGCGGAAGCGGAGGCGGAATGGGCATGTCCGCCCGCCCGGTCGGTGCCTATCAGATAACGGGCGACGAGATTGTCTGGATTCCCGCGGCGGACGTCACCCGGGTCATCATCATGGGCCAGATCGTGGCAATCGTGGCCCTTCTGGTCGCACGCTCGATTCTCCGGAGACGGCGCACCGCGGGCTGAAACCCCACCCCTGAATCCATCCGGCCTCACTAACGCTGGCCCTCTCGGCAGTCGCGAAGTGACTAGTCACTTCGCGTCAGAAGGGAATAGTCCCCAAGTTTCGAGGCCTTATTTGTCGATTCTCAATTCATGCGGCCGGTTATTGGAGGTCAGGAGTCATGGAATGCAGAAGCAGCAGAGGGGTAGGCACCTCGCCCCCAAGACCTGCCGACACCGAGAGACCCGGTCGTCGGCTGCGGGTCTCGAACGCGTCGTATGCGACAAATGTGGTCACGTGAGCGTCCGGTATGTGGGCAATGGGGCAACCGTTGACGACATCATCATCAACGACATCGGATTCGAGACCGTCTGATATCCGGGCGGCTGGCCTCAGACCCCCCGCTTGGCCAAACGTGCCTCGGTCAGAGATCGGCGCATGCGTATCGATGCCAGCCACCCGAGAACCGAGAGGACCAGCCCCACGGCCACGCTGGCGGCGAAACCGGCGCGCACGGCTTCGGCAGCTCCGGTGGGAGCGACGGCGTCCGAGGATGCAATCAACTCCCTGACCACCTCCACATCTCCGAGCCGGCTGGTGACAACGGACAACAGCACTGCTCCGCCGATTGCTGCTCCGAAAGTGAACCCCTGGTTTCTCGCGAACAGGTGGGCTGATCCAACTCTCCCCATCCGGGCAGGGTCGGTCACGGCTCGGAGCAAGGTGAGGGCGGCGTTGGTGCTCATCCCCACCCCGACCCCGGCTGCGAAAAAGACAGCGAAGGCAGCGGACAACGAGGCGTTGACCGTCACCAGATACCAGGCCAGCCCCAGGGCCGGAATATTGATGATGAACCCCAGGACCATGATCCACGACTCCGAGTGCCGATCGGCGAGACGACTCGAGAGGTTGGCGCCGATCGTCCATCCGACAGTGAGCGGCAGGACCGACCATGCGGTCAATGCGCCCGACCCACCCTTGCCTGCGCGCACGTATAGAGGGATGTAGGAGTTCATGGCGAAGGTCCCGGTCAACATCAAGGCCGTGGAAAGCGCCAGCCCCCGGTAGGGCTGGGGTTCGATGTGCTCGAGTTTCACCACCGGTGACGACACCCGTCGGGCGTGCCAGACGTAGCCGACAATGCCCAAGACGACCACCGACAGCCATGCCAGAGAAGCGGCGCTGAGCGAGTCAACGGCGAACAGCGTGGCAACCGTCATGACTCCTATGAGCAGCGTCCCCCGAAGATCGAACCGTCCAACCGACTCCCCGAACGGCCCGGGGAAGACCTTCCAACCAGCGATCAGCGCGATGACCCCCAGTGGGAGATTCACATAGAGAATCCATTGCCATGAGAGAAACGTGAGAATGAACGCTGCCACGGCCGGCCCGGCGACACCCATCACACCCCAGACGGTTGCGTTCGCTGCGAAGGCCCGACCGACGAGGCTTTGCGGATAGACCAGCGAGATGGCGGCGTTTCCGGTTGAAAGTATCAGCCCGGCTCCGACGCCTTGCAACACACGGAGAAACACCAGGACTGTCATGGACGGGGCGAAGGCCGCGGCAAAGCCCATCACGGTGAAGATGGTGACCGCGAGGCGAAACATCCGGGACACCCCGACGGAGTCGACGAACGGGCCGGCAACGACCGTCGCCAGACTCGAAGTGACCAGAAAGGCGGTGATCACCCAGGGAAGCAGAGAGACGTCGCCAAGGTCGCCGGCTATGTCAGGGAGAGCGGCGGCGATCCCCAAAGCCTGAAAAGAGGCGAGGGCGGCTGTGGCGAAGATGGCGATGGACGCCGGCAGCAACTCACGGGAGAGGACACTGGTCGGAGCGGTGGGCACTCGGAGAGGCTAGGACCTTCCTGTTCCCTGGGGACACCCCTTCCCTACTCCCAGCCGTCGACGTCGATCACGTCTTCCCTCTCGCCTGTTGTCTGCCCACTGGCATCGACAACGGTGAAGCGGGTCGAGAACCGCTTCGAGATGATGCGGTAGACCAAACCCCGGATGGCTGGAACCAGGAGAAGGAACCCCAGGACGTCGGTGATGAACCCGGGTGAGATCAGGAAGGCGCCGGATACGAGGACGGCAGCACCATCGCTCAACTCCCGGCCCGGCAGTTGGCCCTGTCCCAGCCTCGCCTGAATGCGACCGAGCACAGAGACGCCGGCTCGTCGCACCAGAACCGAACCGACCAACGCGGTCATGAGGGCGAGGCCGAGCGCCCAGCCCAGGCCGATCCTCGACTCGACCCAGAAGAACGTCGCCATCTCGGCAAGGGCGATGAGGGCGAACACGGTGAAGAAGCGCATCACTTGCAACGGTACAAGGCATTGCCGTGAAGACGGGCCGACGAAGCCGGGAACCGTCTGCATGGGGTCCATCGTCAAAACCTGCAAGCGTCCACCGAGGAGAGACCATGAGTCGAAGCCACAGGAATCGCACTTGGATGAGATGGGCCGTGTCAGTTGTCCTACTGGCCCTGGTGGCGGCTTCTTGCAGCGCAGACGACAGCGCCGAGACGTTCAGGGAGGTCAGTGCGGGTCTTGACAGCGGTGGGGACAGCGCGACCACCGCTGCCACATTCGCTGCCTCAGGGGCGGTCGAGGATGAGAACTCGGCACCAGATGAGACCGAGGAACCGGCGGCTGACGATTCTGATGACCTGGGCAGCGGCGGAGTCAGTCCCGTGGCATTCCAGCCGGCAGATCTGGGACGGGACATCATCTTCACTGCCGACCTCACCGTCGCCGTCAACGACGTGGCGAGCGCAGGTGACCAGGCAACTCGAGAGATCCAGAGCCTCGGCGGGTTCCTCTTCGGTCAACGGACCACCGGGTCCCCGGAGCCGAGGAGCACCCTCATCTTCAAGGTGCAGCCGGAAGACTTTTCGGAGGCACTGGACCGCCTCGGCGACATCGGCGACGTCCGCAGCCAAAACGTCTCCGCCGATGACGTAACCGAGCGCATCGTGAACCTGGAGAGCCGGATCGCGACGGCTGTCGCCAGTGTGGAGCGCCTACGTGCCCTCCTATCCGAAGCGACGGACATCAAAGAAGTCGTCGCGCTCGAGAGCGAGCTGCTGACCCGCGAGACCGACCTCGAGTCGTTGCGGGGAAGCCTGCGCACCCTCCAGGATCAGGTGACCCTGGCGACGATCGTGCTCACGTTGACCGAGGCGGCGAGCCGGCCAGAGATGGGAGTCGACGTCAGCGCATACCCTGCCCACGACGGTGGTCTGTCCTGTCCAGGAAGCAGCGACATCGTCGTCGAGCAGGACACCGAGGCGACTATGTGCCTCGAGATCGTCAACGTTGGTGACACCTGGCTGTCGAACTTCGAGGTTCGCGACCCGGTTCTCGACATCGATCTCGCCGACATGATCGTGGTGTTCGGAGATCCGACGAAGCCGATCGAGCCGGGTGAGTCGATCCTTCTCGCCTACGAGGTGACCCCCAGCCGTGACCTGCACACCCGCACCACTGTCACCGCCCAGCCCGTCGATGAGGATGGTCAGGACGTCCCCGGGAGGCCGGCGTCCACCACCATCGGCATGTTCATCGGAGCGGACGACCCGGGTGGCATCCCCACGTTCAGCGAAGGGCTCGATGCCAGTTGGAATCTCCTGGTGTCACTCGGCCAGTTGCTGGTCCTGATTGCGGGGGCACTGATCCCGTTCGTCTGGGTGCCAGTAATTGTCTTCTTTGGTTGGCGCCTCTGGCAGGGCCGCGGCGGCGAAACGACCCGCAAAGAAGAGGAAGAAGAAACGGCAGCCTCGGCGAGCGCTACTTGAACGGCATGCAGAACGACGGCAGTCACCAAGTGTGACTCGCTGCTCCGCCAGCCAACAATTCGTTATGCGTCGGGCTCGCCGAACACCTGAACCTCGGATACCGAGTACATGTCGTCGCCGAACACCGCTTCGAAACGGAGCATGTCAGTCGTGATCGGAATGTAGAGCGCCATGCGCGCGCCGGCCTCGTCGGGGTTGGGATGGGTCTGCATGCCGAAACAACAACCCATCGGGATGCTCCACATCGTCTCCCATTCTCCGGTGTCGTGATCGCGGTACGACAACAGATACGCGTCATTGTTGTCGGTCTGCACCGCCACCGAGTCGATCAGATACGTCCCGCCCAGGGTGATCTCGATCCAGCGATCCACGCCGTCGGAAGAGTCCCACCAGATCGGTCCCTCATCCCACTGCTGGTCCCGAGGGAAGAACCTCCCATCGGAGATGGTCTCCGCCGCCACTTCGAATCCACAGCCGGATCTGATGTCACGGCCGTAGATCCCCGGCTCGAAGAAGGCGCCGCCCCGCAGCGTCACGTCCACCACCGCGATGGGCTCGGCACCATCGGCCTGCGGTACCTCTGCACCGGTCGTCAGATACGACGGGTCACAGGAAGGGATGAAGCTCTGCACCCCCGGCGTGGCCATCGGTCCGCCCCTCGTAATCGGCTCGGGGTGGAGGTAGGGATCGAAGGGCAGCCGCTCTCCCTCGGTGAATCCCTCCCCGTAGAAAGGCATGTTCACCGACCCGGCAAACAGGCTTGTGACCTCATCGGGGTTCTCGCAGCTATCTACGAGCCCAAGAGCGAGCCATCCGGAGCATGGCGCATACCATTTCGCCCAGATGTCATATCGGCCTGGTGGTATGCCTTCCGGGAAGTCGTGGACAAACCACTCACAGGTCTCCGTCTCCGTTTGATCCCAGTAGCCCGGCCCACACTTGTCGGTTTCTCCCCTCAACACGTAGTCGGAAAAGAACTGATGCGTCACGTTGATTTGGTATTCATCACCAGGGAGTTCCGGCCCGATTCGCCTGGTGATGTAGACCTCCACGTCGAAGTCGTCTCCAAGGGCAGTCTCGTCCTGGTTGACAAACCCGTGCCGAACGTGGAACGGCAGATCGGCGGCCCATCGTCCGAATCCCATCTGATCGGTGTCGGGATCGATCACATGAGCATCCCGGTAGCAGGTGCCCCAGCACAGACCGGCAAGGAAGTCCATCCAGGCGTTGTCGGGAAGCTCGTCACGCTCTCCCAAAGCGAGACGTTGCACATCCTCATCGGCGAACATCACGACGTCGCCGATCGGCATCGCGTCCGAATTGGGAGCCACCTCCCCAGTGAAGGATGTCGGATCTGATCCCAACCAAGACTCGTAAACCGGTTGGGCTGCGAGAACATCGCGTTCGACGACAACAGCTTCCAGCGTCTGCTCTAGCGTCTCACGCTCATCGATCGATGCGTCCAGCCTGGCCTCGAGATCTTCGATCTGAGATTCCAAGGCTTGGAGATCCTCAGATGTGATCGGTTCGGCGCCACAGGCTGCCGCGACCAGTGCCAGCACAGTGATGATGATCAGGAACTTTCTCATTGGTACACCTCCCAAGAGTCACTGTTCCTCCTGCGGGACCCGGAATCACGAGTCATCCGAGCCCCTGTCTCGCCTTCGCTCGGCTTTCTCGGCTCTCCATGCGGCCAGAAAGCCACGAACGACTCTCTTTAGCCTGCCTGATTTATCTCTACGTCGGCTCTATGCGCATACGCCGCGGATTGCGTCAATCAGGACTGCAGGGCTTCTACTCGTAGCGAACCGCCTGGAGCACGTCGAGAGGGGGGCTTCCGGGGAGGGCCGACTCCGAAGAACCAGGTCGTGTCGGACACGTCCTGGTATGCGCTCATCTTGGGCGAAACAGGCCAACACGGCGGCAAACCGCATTAAGCGCCGTCTGGATCACTCGTCCCAGGTCTCGACGACTCGGTCGACGTGGTCATTTCCAACGGTTCGATAAATCTGGCTGCTCGAAAGAGCGCGTATTCGCAGAAGCTCGCCGAGTACTCAAACCGGGTGGACGTCTCTGCGTGGCCGACCTGACCAACGATGAGGAGGAGTTGCCGACCGAGATCCTCACTCACCCCTCTGCCTGGGCTGGTTTGAGCGTCTGGAGCACTGTCGGAGCGTGTCTTCGTCCACAAACTGAAGAGAATCGGATTCGAGGATGTCGATGTCGTCGAACGGAATCCGTTCAACCTTCGTCAGGCGTCCCAATACCCTTTGTTCACCCCCGAGGTCCTCCAGATGGTGCATGAGTTCATCCCGGCGGAGCGACACGACACCCTGGAATTGTCGGTGATAGTCACCGCAAAGAATCCCTAGTGACGAGCCACTTGTGGCGCTGCCGCTCTACGCGGCGCAAGTTCGGTATACCGAACGCACAGCATTAGGAAGGGATTGGGGGCAGTGTGACTTCCCCTTCTCCGTGGTTTCGAGTTACCGACTTTCGCCTCTAACACGCCTCTCCCCGCCCGGTAAGTGTTAGAGAACAGGGATTAGCCGACCGAAAGGTGGTGGCGACAGTGGAAAGCGAGCCGCTCTCGGAGCGAGAGCGAAGGCGGCGACGGAAGCGTCGGCTCTCCAAAGGGCGAACCTCTCAGAGGAGTTCGGAGATACGCAGCCGCCGCCAGATCACCCGGCAGCATTCGACGCCTCGAGGTGCGACTGGCCGGGGGTGAGTGATCGGCCCGGCAACAGGAAGGGTCTGCGCTGGCCGATCACCTCTCGACGAGCCCCGCATCGAGGACCCTTAGCGAGTTTTCGCCGAGGACCTTGCGGATGTCCTCCTCAGGCCAGCCGCGGAGCAGGAGTTCGTCGGTGATGGCGGGATAGCAGGAGACGTCTTCGAGCCCGACGGGAGTCGTGGTCATACCGTCGAAGTCGGAACCGAGCCCGACAGCGGCTATTCCTGCCACCTCGGCGATGTGCTCGATGTGGTCTACAACGTCGACGACACCTCCCCTCTCGAGGTTCATTGCGACCTCACGGCGTTCCATCTCTGTCGAGATTGCCGCCTCGTCACCGTCGAATCGTTCCCTGATCACACGCATGTCGGCGAACATCTCCATCACCCGTCGTGCGGTTTCAGCCACGACGAAACCCGGGTAGAACACTGCCATGACAACACCGCCCCGATCCCCTATCTCAGCCAGGACATCGTCCGGGATGTTGCGAGGATGAGGCGCAAGGGCGTAAGCGTTCGAGTGTGAGGCAATTACCGGATCCGCGCTCGCGTCAAGAGCGTCGCGCATGGTGTCGACAGACACATGGGATACGTCGACGAGCATCCCGAGGCGGTTCATCTCCCTGACTACATCTCGCCCGAACGAGGTAAGACCTCCGTGGGTGGCTTCGTCGGTTGCCGAGTCGGCCCAGTCGAGGGTGTCGGAGTGGGTCAACGTCATGTATCGGACGCCACGTTCGGCGAGTGTGCGGAGGTTGTCGATCGAGTTCTCGATGGAATGACCTCCTTCGGCTCCCATGAGCGAACCGATCCGACCCTGCTCGCGAATGGCCCGGGCGTCGGAGCCGGTCCGGGCCAGTTCGAGTCTTTCGTCACGCCCGACCATTCTCTCCACGAGGTCGATCTGGGCGAGTGTGGTCGCGAATGGCTCGCCGATCCCGGCTGGGACGTAAACCGACCAAAACTGAGCTCCTACTCCCCCATCGAGCAGACGAGGGACGTCGGTGTGGAATCCATCCAGATGGTGGCCGGGATCGGCACGGTCGAGGTCACCTCCCGCCGTGGTTCGGAGCTTCCACGGCAGGTCATTGTGGCCATCGACCACCGGCAACTCATCATGAATCGACCGGGCGAGATCGGAAACCACGATGGGAACCTAGTGCGGCTCTCGCCAAGTGGTCAGCGGTTAGCCTCGACGGGATGGGGAAGTCGATTCTCGGAGCGGCAGTGAAGCGCGTCGAGGACCCGCGCCTGATCACAGGTGCCGGCAGGTACCTGCGAGACATCCAGGTAGACGATGCGCTGTGGATGGTGCCGGTCCGCTCAACGGTTCCCCATGGCGAATTGGTGGACGTCGACGTCGAGGCCGCCCGCTCTGCACCAGGCGTGGTGAGGGTCTACCTGGCAGGCGACCTGGACATGACACCCATGCCGATCGGTGCCCCCGGACTCGACCAGCCCACCCGCCGGCCCAGCATTGCATCGGACCATGTGCGATTCGCCGGCGACATCGTGGCGGTGGTAGTCGCCGAGACCGAAAGAGCCGCCGTCGACGCCGCGGATCTCGTGTGGGCGGACATCGAGATCCTTCCGGCCGTTCCAACACCTGAGGCTGGCTCCGACCCGGCGGCACCTCTGCTGTTTCCCGAGCTCGGCACCAACGTGCTCTACGACCGGGGCGACCGGGACGACACCGTGCTCGCCGACGCCGAGGTCGTCATCGAGACCACCGTCGTCAACCAACGCCTTGCGGCGATCCCGCTCGAAACCAGCGGTGCCCTGGCCTCGCCCCGGGAAGACGGCGGGCTCGACCTCTGGTTTGGCAGCCAGTCGGCCCACGCCCACAAGCGCGGCATCTCGAAGGTTCTTGGCCTCGACCCTTCACTCGTCCATGTGAAGGTGCCCGATGTCGGAGGCGGTTTCGGGGCGAAGATCGCTCTGTATCCCGAACAGGCTCTCTGCGGGGCGATCGCCCTCGACCTGGGTCGCTCCGTGCGGTGGCATGAGAGGCGGACCGAGAACATGTTGGCGATGTGCCACGGGAGGGCGCAGACGACGGAGGTTCGCCTGGGAGCCACCCGAGAGGGTTCGATCACCGGGATCTCCCTCCGGGTGACCCAGGATGCAGGTGCGTATCCCCAATTCGGGGCCTATCTGCCGGTCTTCAGCCGACGCATGGCGGTAGGGCCCTACCTCATCCCCAAAGTCGAGTTCCTGTGGCGTTCGGTGGTGACGAACACCACCCCCGTGCACGCCTACCGCGGCGCCGGTCGGCCCGAGGCGACCATGGCGTTGGAACGCGCCATCGATCAGCTGGCCCGGGAGCTCGATCTCGATCCCGCAGAGGTGCGTCGTCGGAACTTCATCACCGCAGACGCCTTCCCCCATGTAACCGTGCTCGGCGAGCGCTACGACTCCGGCGACTATGAGGCTTCGCTCGAGCTCGCCCTGGGGATGGGCGGGTATCGGGATGCGAGAGAGGAACAGGATCGGCGACGGCGGGCCAACGATCGACACCAACTCGGTGTGGGCATCGGATCGTATGTGGAGATCACCGCCGGCGAGGGTCGGGGCGATTGGGGTGCGGTCGAGGTCAACCTCGACGGCACGGCCACCGTCTACTCGGCGGGGGTGTCACATGGCCACAGCCATGAGACCACGTTCTCACAGATCGTCTCTGAAGTCTTGAAGCTCCCGATCGAACGGATCAGGTTCGTGCAGGGTGACACCGATGCCATCGCTCACAGCGGGGGGACAATGGCATCGCGATCCCTCCAGATTGCGGGGTCGGCCGTCTTTGGCGCCGGCGAACGGGCCCTCCACAAGGCGCGTGCGGTGTTCGCCTATTACGCCGAGGCCGCATTCGATGATGTCGTCCAATTGGACGATGGCCGTATCGGGGTGGTGGGTGTCCCCTCCTCGGCGATGACACTCGCCGAAATCGCCGCCATCGCCTCCGAGCCCTCAAACCTCCCCGACGACATGGAGCCTGGCCTGAGGGGAGAAGAGATGTGGGAGCAGGAGGAGGCCACATTCCCGTTCGGGACACACCTGTCGATTGTCGAGGTCGACACCGAGACCGGGGCCGTCCGGATCCTCAAGCATGTCGCCTGTGACGACGCCGGAACGATCCTCAACCGTATGGTCGTCGATGGCCAGGTGCACGGCGGCGTCGCCCAAGGAATCGGACAGGCGCTCTTCGAGGAGTTCCAGTACGACGACGCCTACCCGCTCACCGGAAACCTCACCAGCTATCTCATCCCCAGTGCAGGGTCCCTGCCATCGTTCGAAGTCGACCGTACCGAGACCGCCACCCCCGAGAACCCCCTCGGTGCAAAGGGCATCGGCGAGGCCGGGACCATCGGATCCACTCCTGCCATCGTCAACGCCGTCATCGACGCACTGGCCCCCTTCGGCATCCGCCATCTCGACATGCCCCTGACCCCCGGCAAGGTCTGGGAGGCCATCGAGTCGTCGCGCTGATCTGATCGGGATCCTTCTGATGACTGGTGGTAGATGTCGTCGGTGATCTCAGTCGCAACTGAGATTCAGACCTCGAGGCCGGAGGGGTCGTCGGGGACGTCGACGGCCATCTCCTGAAGTACCTCGATTGCTATTACCTCCAGAGCCTCCTCGTGGGTGGAGGCGAGGACGACCGGTGCGGCGACCCCCGCCTCGTAGGCGAGGAACCAGGCCCGAAGGGTGACACACCACCGATCACCCGGCATCAGACCGGGGAAGTGATACTGCGGCATCGGCGTGGTCAGGTCGTTGCCGATCGTCACCTGGTGTTCGAGGAACTCGGCAGTCACCACCGCGCAGACTGTGTGGCTCCCCGGGTCACCGGGATCGGCCCGACAACTCCCGTCGCGGAACCACCCGGTCAAGGGGTCATGGCTGCATGGTTCCAATTCCGAGCCGAGAACGTTGCGGGCCATGACCCAAGTATGGCCAATCGCTCGCTGGCAGGGCGGTCGGCATCCTTGAGATGATCGAACCAGGTGCCGACTCGGTGTCGGCATCGATTCGACATGCTGTCAGCCGCCGACTCGGTGTCGGCATCGATTCGACATGCTGTCAGCCGCCGGCGCGGTTTCACTCCCTCCTATGCAAGGCATCAACACGGCCCAAGCCTCGTCGACGCCCTTTACGTAGAACCGGCCAACCATCTGGATGCTCGAATTATCACGACCGACTCCGGAATGGCTTCTGCAACTCACGCTGCCGATCTGGTACTCGGCTCCTCCCGCCCTCAGCCTTCCAGCGACGCCGGAGACCGGCTGCTCTTCTCCATCAGCGTTTCGATGATTGGGGCGAAGATGATCTCCAGCGCGAGGCCCATCTTGCCCCCCGGCACGACCAGATTGTTGCGGCGAGACATGAAGGAATCGTGCAGCATCGATAGCAAGTACGGGAAGTCGGTGGCGAACTTCCTGGGATCCTCAAACCGGATCACGACAATGCTCTCATCGGGCGTTGGGATGTCGAGCGCGATGAAAGGGTTGGAGGTGTCAACGGTCGGCGCCCGCTGGAAATTGATGTCGGTCCTCGAAAACTGCGGCGTGATGATGTTCACGTAGTCGACCATCCGGCGCAGGATCGTCCTGGTCACATCCTCCGGCTGATAGCCACGTTCGGCCGTGTCGCGATGGATCTTCTGGATCCACTCGAGGTTCACGATCGGCACGACACCAATCAACAGATCGGCGTGTGTGGCGACATCGATGTCGTCGGTAACCACGGCGCCATGTAGTCCCTCGTAGAACAACAAATCGCTCCCGGCGCCAGTCTCCTCCCAAGGTGTGAAGGTGCCAGGCCTCTGCCCGAATCGGTCAGCCTCCTCCTGGTTGTGGACGTAGTGGCGACGCTCGCCGAACCCCTGCTTCCCGTATCCCTCGAAGAGCGTCGCCAGCTCCGCCAGGAGGTTTGCCTCAAAACGTGTTTGCCGGCCCCGATCAGCTCCGCCTCTGAAAGACTCAAGTCCACGTAACGAGCGGATCGGTCCAGACCCATTTCGGGCTCCTCCTCGACTGCCCATGCCGACCTGTACGCTGACCTTAAACCGGTGAATCAGCTCGTAGTCCTCAAACGTCCCGGAGATCGCACATACCTGGGACCGAAACCGGCAGGTCGCTACACGCTTGCCCCGGTGACTGACCCAGCATCGACCGTATTGTCTTTCGCTAGGAGGACGGGCGAAGCTCCTCACCACGCGATACCCCAGCGCCATTACGGAGGCATCGGCTCTGACCCGTCCGTTCGTCGAGGACGAGGACACAGCCAGGGGCGCCACTGGCCGTCCTGAATGCGGCAAACGTTGGTGGTCGGGGCACTGGGAAGTGTTGGGCGGCGGAGGCCGGGTGCGGGTATTGACCTAGCTTCGGCAATAGGTCATAATTCTGACCTATGAGCGAGATATTGCCGTTCTCCGAGGTCAAGGCCCACCTCTCCGAACTGGCCGACCGGGTCGAGGTCGAGCACGAACGGATAATGGTGACCAGGAATGGGCGGCCGTCCTTCGTGCTGATGAGCCCCGACGATCTCGAGTCTCTCGAAGAGACCCTCGACATCGTTAGGGACGACGACCTCATGGAATCGATCCGACGTTCCCGCGACGAGGCTGCCAGAGGCGAGCGACACCGGCTGAAGGACGAGCTGTAGGAACTCCCCGTGTATGAGGTTGAGATAACCCCTGAGGGACTTCGACACCTGAATCGACTACCCGAGAAGGTGCGGGAGGCAGCATTAGCCGCCGTCTTCGGCCCGATCGCCAGCAATCCGCAACAACTCGGGAAGCCCCTTCTCGGCGAGTTAGAGGGGTTGCGCTCTGCTCGACGTGGCGACTACCGAATCATCTACGAGATCGTCGAACCGGACCGGGTTGTGTTGATCCACTGGATCCAGCATCGACGGGATGTGTATCGACCCCGATAGCCCGAAGGCAATCAGCGAAGGTGGCTGGCCTGTCACTCGTCGAACCTGCGTCTGTTGTGCAACGCGTCGGGATCTTCCCGACGCGTTGCACAACAGTGGCAGCGGCGGGTACGGCTGTGGATAGGATTCGGTGATGGACATTGGCCGTGTCGGACTGTGGACGTTCCTTCTGGATGAGCACCCAACGTCGCGAGTGCGTGAGTTGGCTCAGGAGATCGAGGAGATGGGATGGCCGACGCTGTGGCGACCCGAGTCGAGCGGTCGTGATGTCATGGTCTCGTCGAGTGTCCTTTTGGATGCCACGTCCCGGCTGATCGTGGCGTCGGGCATCGCACAGATCTATGCGCGGCATCCGGTAACGACCGCAGCGGCTCAAAAGACCCTGTTCGAAGCTCACGAAGGCCGATTCCTGCTCGGTTTGGGTGTGGCCCATGCGTCGTCTGTTGAAGGAATCCGAAAACTCGAGTACCGGACCCCCTATTCGGACATGGTGGCCTACCTGAAAGCCATGGCCGAAGCCCCGTATACCGCCGTGGAGTCTGCGACCAAGCCGCCGACTGTGCTTGCTGCTCTCGGGCCGCGGATGCTGAAACTGAGCGCCGAAGCCGCAGACGGTGCCCACCCATATTTCACCCCTCCCGAGCACACCGCGACAGCCCGCGACATCCTCGGGGAGGGTCCTCTTCTGGCCCCAGAGCAAATGGTGGTCATCGACTCCGACTTGGAAAGAGCGCGGGGTGTGGCCAGGGTGAACATGGCCCGGTATCTCACGTTGCCCAACTACGCCAACAATCTGTTGCGTTGCGGGTTCAGCCAGAGCGACATCGACAACATGACCGACCGGCTCGTCGATGGCATCGTCGCCTGCGGTGACATCGACGTCACTGTTGATCGTGTCCAACAACACCTCGACGCCGGCGCCGACCACGTCTGCATCCAGGTTCTCGTGGCCGACAACGACCTCGATGTGACGATCGACCACTGGCACAAGTTGGCAGACGCCTTCGACCTCTAGTGCTGTCCGGTTCTTCCGCTGAGAGTGACGGTCTTCGATGTTGGTCAGGGTCGGGCCGCGATCCGCCACCATCCAAGTGCGTCGTCGCCCACCATGACTGGAGTCACGTTCTCGCCCAGGTAGGTGACGGCGACTCGTCCGAGTTCGTCGACGAAGACGATCCGGTCATCGCCCATCGTCCTCGCCTCGTAGACGTCATAGGACTCGGGGGCTGGAAAACTCGCGAATCCGACGCCGTCTTCTCTTTCGAGGATGATGTTCCCCTCGTTGTGGTCGACCCACACCGGTTCTTCCTCAAAAGCACCGTCACGCTCCTGCGGCTCCACGGACCCGACCCGCTCGCCACTCGTGGGATCAACCCGGATCAAGCGTTCGGCGCTGGGGGTGAACTCGGCAATGATGAGATTGCCCTGATCATCCCAGCCCACGATGTCACCGTCACGGCCCAACTCGGCTTCGACCGCATCGGTGGTGGCGAGGTCGACTATCCGCACCGCGCCCGGCTCATCTCCCTGATCGACAGCGTAGGCCACGAATCCAGACTGCTCGCCGGGAGCGAGCGAAGTGAACTCTGGTGTCGGCTCGATGGCGACGAACACAATGACCAGAATCGTCGCTACGAACACGGCGCCCGCGCCGACGATCGCGATGAGACGTCGGTCGGTCATCTCCATCACCTCGTTCCGTGCGGCCGTCCAACCTCAGTCGCGTCGGGCGCTTCATGTCGGCCGATGCGGACGGCCGCCAAGACCACCGTGAGCGTCACTACGCCCGTGATGAGGATTGCGACCGGGACCGCGATCGACTCCTCGAAGAGGTTGGTGACGGTGGTGGGGATCCAGACGATGAGCGCGAGGACTCCGAGGCCGAGGAGCGAGCGCCGATCCACTCGAGTCGACAACCACACAAGCGCCAATCCCACAATGATCCCGAAGCCGGACCAGAGAGCGGCACCCTCGAACGATCCGAAGCCGACCATGATCATGAAGAGGGCCCCGAGTACCCAGCCGGAGGTCGGTGGGGTCAGAATGTCGGCCCATGTGAACAAAAGCCAGATGACACCCACGGCCAGGAAGACGATGCTGATCATCCACACTTCGGCGAGAGGCAAGACCGCCGGCAGGGTCGAGATGAGGAATACCGTCGCAACCGCCATGCCAATCTGCTGAAGCGAGGTCCGAGCCAGCAGATAGAGGCCGACGGCGGCAGTGAGCGAGACCGTCGCCGTCATCACGATGGCCGAGTCCGGGTCAACTTCGAGAGCATCGAAGAGGACCAGAGCCGTTGTGGTGGCGACCCCGGCGATCGAGAGGAACCAGGCGAATGAAGCCGCTCTCTGCGCCGGTGCTGCCCCGGACCGGCGCAGGGCGATACCGGTCCCCAGGAGAACGATCGTGACTACTACGGCCAGGCCGACCTGCCCCCAGATGGCGATGCGATCCCACACCTGGACACCGAACAGAAAGAGAGCCACCGCGACCAACGCGGCACCCAGGTATGCCACGGGCTCGACCCAGCCGGGAAGCTCGTGTTCGTGTGCCTCGGTCTCATAGACCCGGATGCGCTGCGCCTCATCCCCTGTGATGAGCCCGGCCTCTTCCCAAACCCCGAGCCGGTCGTCCAAATCGAGTCCAGCCACGAAGCACCTCCAGCTTCGAGGAAGCACTCCAATTGTCTGCCTCGCGTTTCGCCGCGGATAGGGGCGAAGTGCTCATTTCTACAGCGCTTCCCCGATGTGGATTCGGCTCAACTCAGCGGGCTGACCCGATCAGATTGTGGGTCGGGATCAGATCAGTCTCAACAGCTCCCAGATTTGGGTGACGACGAAAACGAGGAGGCCGATACCCACGAAATCGAGGATGATCCCTTTTCGGAAGATTTGACCAACGGTGTAGAGACGTGTGGCGTAGGCGATCATGGTTGGAGGGGTCCCGACGACCAGAGCGAAGTCGATCGACGAGGCCATCGCCACCACTATGACCATGCTCGTGGCGCTCACACCAAGGACACCGGCGAGAGGGATCGCCAGGGGGATAAGGATCGCCGCCGACGCCGTGTTCGATGCGACGGTCGTCAACAGGAGGGTGATCATGGCGACCGCAAGGACCGCGATCACAACGGGAACACCGACAAGGCCTGTAAGCCTCGTCGCCAGGTAATCCGACGTGCCGGTTCGAACCAGGAACAACCCGAGTGTCAATCCTCCACCAAATGTGATGAGAGCCGGCCACGAGATCCGTCCGAGATCCTCGGTCCTCAGTTTTCCAAGAACGAAAAGGGCAACGGCCCCAGCCAGAGCGATGATTCCGGCATGAACACCGTGCAGGGTTTGGGTGAGCCAGCCGATAACCACTGCCACAAAAACGGCAAGCACTATGAGCTGGTCGCGGTTCGGTCGACCGAGCTTGCGATGTTCGTCCTTGGCAACTCGGGCCATGCCGCTGAATCCATGGCGATCGACACGGACGCGGCTGCGCTTCCATAGGTAGACGCCCATGATCGGCACGAACAGCAGCACCAATGGGAGACCGAAGGCGAACCACTCGACGAATGAGATCGAACGTCCACCGAATCCGTCGAGGAACTCAATCGCCAACTGATTCGCCGGCGTGCCGATGGCGCTGCCAACACCACCAATCGTCGAGGCATACGCGACGCCCAGCACCAGTGCCTTCCGGAACGACTCGTTGGCGAGGGGTGCGGTCACCGCGATCGCGATCGGGATCAGCACAGCCGCTGCCGCGGTATTCGACATGAACATCGACATCAGAGCGGTCAGCCCGAGCATCGTCCCAAAGAGGGTCGCCGCGCTCCGTCCCGCCCGAGCCGTGATCGACACCGCAATGCGGTGGTCGAGTCCGGACCGCTGCATCGCTTCGGCCATCAAGAACCCCGCGAAGAAGAGAACGATGATCGGGTTGAAGAAAGGAGTGGTGGCGTCCGCCGCCTCGGCAATGCCGCTGAAGACGAGCACCACAGGAATCAGCAGCGACGTGACGAAGAGGGGAAGCGCTTCGGTCACCCACAGCACCACGACAAAGCCGAGCAATGCGAGGACGACAGCAGAGTCCTGCGGGGGGCGGCGCAGAGCCTCGAGATGCTGCTCCGAGTCGTCCCACCTGATCACGGGGATCAGCTCGTCGCGGCCGTCTGGGAGTTCGACACGAAGCACGATGCTGCTCACGTCGGGTTGAACACTCTCACCGTCCCTGGTCACGGCGATCGTTGCTTCGACCGGGCCATCTATGGGAATGCCCTCCGGATAGGTGAGTACGACCTCGACGCCGGAAGTGGCGCCGGCGAAAGTCAAAGGCTGCGTCGTTCCCAACGTGACCGGCACTTCGATCACGGGCTCGCCCCGATAAGACAAGGTCGTGACCCCCCGGCCCGGCTCCCAATCTGAGGGCGCAAACAGCGAGAGGACCGCACCAGCAGCCACGGCAAGACCAAGAAACACCAGCTTTCTCGGCACAGACGTCCTGTTTCTTTGGTTCGCTTTCAGGCTGCCGGTCGTCACCATCCGGATTCTCGCAGCCGATGGACCCTTCGGTGATACATGGACTCGGGCGCGACCACGCTTGGGACCTTCGGCTCTGGTGTTAAATGGGGCGGTGATGTAAACAACAACTCAGGACATCACAGATAACCGGCCTCGGCTCGGAGGACGTTGTGGCTCCAGGAAACTCCAAATCGAACGAGAGAAGGTCGACACGTCGGAGTGATCCCTCTCTCCAACATGCCAAAGAGGCCGCCGAGGGGGTCGACGTGTATGAGGACCCCTACGCAGACGAAGCCCTCCGTATGGAGCGTGAGGAGGCGCAGGGGACCGAGGTGTTCCGAAATCCGGACGAGGTGCTCCCGCTCTCGGCGCTCAAAGAGGGCTCCCCGTCTCACGAGACCCTGGCCAGCGAACAGGCGGGGATTGAGCCGGACGGTGATGAGGAGGACCGTGACCGGAGCCCGGATGAGGGCATGCCAGAGGTCTGAGCGACCGCGAGAAGGGACCAATGCGGACACGGCCTCCGACTTCGACCACATCCAGCGGGAAGCTCGAGCACGCAGCATCGGAGCCGACTTCTGCCGCCAGCCCGGCCACCGGGATTTCGGCCCGGACTGAGCCTGAGGTCTGCTCGGAGGCGCACCCGTCCGTTCGTCGAAGACGAGGACACAGCCAGGGGCGTCACTGGCCGTCCTGAACGCGGCAAACGTTAGTGGTCGGGGCATTAGCTTTGGTCTGTGCCGGAACCCAGACCGTTGGCCCAGAACTCGCCCATGCCCGCCCAGAGTCGGTTCCTCTGGTGGGCCGGCCCGCCTCTGGTCAGAGGTGCGGGCAGAGCCTTTTTCTCCCTTCAGGTCGAGATGGAAGCCGCTCTCCCCCCTCCCCCTTTCGTCCTTGCTGCCAACCATTACTCGCACTTCGACTCTCCGGTGATCGCAGCGGCAACGGGTATGCCGGTCCGCTTTCTCGCGCTCGACGATCTCTTCGGCGTCAACCGATTCCTCGACTGGCTGTTCCTCGGGTTCGGGGCAATACCGATTCCGAGGTTTCGACTGCCGATAAGAGGCGTGCGTGTGGCCCTGGCCCGCCTGGACGCGGGTGAGATCATCGGCGTGTTTCCCGAGGCAACGCGGGTCTCCCACTGGGGAACCCTTCCACCGAAGCGTGGGGCGGCGTGGCTTGCCGTGCGGGCAAAGGTGCCTTTGGTACCCGTTGCCGTGATCGGAACCGGCCGCGTCTTCGGACTGGACAACCGACTTCATCGGTCACAGATTCGAGTGGTGGCCGGACGGGCGATCCCGTCCGATGCCTGCGATGCCACGAGCCTCACCGATCGGTGGGCTGACTGGATGACATCCCGGATCGACCGCTATCCGGGGTCCGAGGTTTCCGGACCTGCTCGGAGTTTTCACGTCGGCCGGTGAGCGCATCGTTCCGGGAACGTGGAGGAGCCAGGTTTTGTTGGATTGGTGGTGAACGCCAGGCGAACCTCCATCCTCTTGGTGTCTCTCGCCGTGGTGATCAGCGCCTGCACGGCAGGCAGCGACAGCGAGGTGACCGGGGCTTCCGCCGGGACCTCCCCGACGATCGACGAGGCCGCCCCGGCCGAGACCTCTCCCCCGGATGTGGACATGACGAAACACGACGTACCCCTCGACCAGATCTACTTCGACACATTCGACGGGAACTCGGTACCTCTCTCCGAATCCACCCCCGAACTCAGGCAGCGGCTACTGGACGCGATCCCGCCCATCGACGAGCCCAGATATGGCGGCGTGGCCGAAGGAGGTTGGCTCCTACCGGATGATCCCGTGGTCGGCTACATCGCGGGTGACCAGGCGTACGCATACCCGTTCAAGATCCTCAACTTCCACGAAATCGTCAACGACACCCTCGATGGAATCCCGGTGCTGATCAGCTACTGCCCGCTGTGTCGCAGCGCCGTCGTCTACGACCGGCGGGTCGATGGCCGGGTGACGAGCTTCGGAAACACCAGTGCGTTATACGAGTCCGACCTGGTGATGGTCGATCGGAGCACCGGCTCCTACTGGTGGCAGGTGCCGGGGAGAGCAATCGTCGGGCCTCTCACCGGGACGCAGTTGACAACTCTTCCGTCGAGGGTCGCCACCTGGGCGGACTGGGCAGAATCCCACCCGGACACGCTCGTTCTCACCCGTGACACCGGATTCGAGATCAACTACGAACGTGACCCGTTTGCCGGCTACGACCAGATTATCGACTCCGGCGGTTTCGCGTTTCCTGTTGGCGAAGACGCCCGGGACCCGCGACTGGCACCGTCGGCTTTGGTAGTGGGGGTGTCGGTGGATGGGACGACCCATGCCTATCCGGTCGAGGGACTCGAGGCACCGCTCAACGATGTCGTGTCCGGTGATCCGGTCGTAATCTTTCCCAACGCCGGCGGTGCCTCGGTGTACTCGTCGGTCGTCGACGGGGAGGTGTTCGAGTTCGAGTCAGGGGAAGCGGGTTTCACTGACCTGTCGACGGGTTCGGTCTGGTCTCCCGATGGCAGGGCCGTATCGGGCCCACTCGCCGGAACTTCGCTGGAGCCGATCCCGAGCCGCACCACCTTCTGGTTCGCCCTGGTGGGCGCCTTCCCGGACCTGACCCTGGTCGGCTGACAGGAGCTGGTGCCGTTCCAACTCTGTTGTGGTCGAACTCCCCCGGGGCTCCTACCGCCGGCTCACGAAGACTGCGCCGACAAACCCAGCGAGGCCACCGGCTGCGGAGAACACGACACTCTCGAGGGCCGCACCCCCCGAGGGGAGCAGTGATGGCCCGTCGAGACTGCCTGAAACGGAGAGTACTCCGGTCACGATGAGGGCCATGACGACGCCGAGAGCGGCAGCCAGGGCGTGTCGGGCCGGAGAGCCACGTCGCTCCGAAGCATCGACGATCGCCGGGGCGGCCGCGACAATCACCGGAGCGAGGTGATAGGTGGTGGTCGAGAAGATGAAGGCCAGTGCCGCCCACAGGAAGGCAAGCCCCAGCCCGTAGACAAGGCCTTTGGACAATGACGGCAGGGATCGAACTTCGGTGGTCACGGAATACTCAACGTCATGAAGAACCACGTCGTTTGCCGATTGTCGAGTCCCCGACGCTTCGCAACCGGACTCATTTCAAGAAAGTCTCAGGACTGAGGATTCGAGAGATCAGCTAATGGCCGACCTCAAATCGCGACGAAGAACCAGGACGTTTTGGCGTCGGGACGCCTGTGGTCGTCAACGTATCCACGTGATCAGGTACGTTGAGAATCCCCTATTGGCATCTGCAATAAGCGAGGTAACGTGATGAGTCGGTCGGGCTGGGTACAACAGAATGGATCAGGATGTCGCTGTTCGCCGCAAGGCTCCACTTACCGGGCCAAACCAAGGTTCCCCTCAACGTAGAAATTGACATCACCGACGAGCGACTCGAGCTGACTTCTGGCGGTCAGCAGTTTGCCGATTGGCCCCTCGAAGAGTTAGACGTCGTTCTTCGACAAGACGGTTTTCACTTCAAGGTCGATACCGAGGACGTCGTTCTCAACGTTGCCGATTCGAAGCAATTTGCCGAAGCGTTGGGCATCACAGATACGGAATCAGCGCCGCAACACGGGAAAGGCAACACGATTGCGCCGCTGAACACGTCAACACTGCATCTGCTTTCCTTCGACGACATGAAGCTTCGCATCTCCCGGGTCGAAGAAGCTTTGACATCAGAGGAGGTATCGCCCCCCGAGGCCTTCGCCCAATGGTTGAAACTCCTCAAGGAGATCAACCGTCGACACGGCCAGGGCTCGATAGCCACGCACCACTTCTACGAGCTGAACACCCAACTCCTCGATCTCATGCCTGCGCCCGGTCCGGGAGCCCAACACTGAGGCCCTCCTGACAGTCCCGAACCCAGATGAGCCTCCTCGATTTGATCAACATCCCGCACCTCGCTGAGTTCACGTCAAGCGATGGCTTCGCAGATGGCAATGATCAGTCCGGCGGTTCCTCCATGCGGTTCAGGACACCCTCGGCGTAGAGAATCAGCTCGTCACGGGGAGGCAGCAAGACCGAGTCCGACCCGTGCACCTCTTGAGCGATATCGGCCGCCTCCACTGCCTGCGTGATCCCGAGCTCTCGAAATATCAGGATCAGGTCGTGGAGATCCTGCGGTCTTCCCGCAGCCATCTTCATTGCCAGTAGGTAACGAGGCGAGGCGACGCTGACGTCGAGACCTGGGACCGAATAGGTCGTGGCTTGGGCATCGTCGCCCGAGGGCATGAAGGCTCGCACGCTATCGCTCAACCAGGTCGGCGCCAGGCCACGCTCGGCCGCCATTGCGTCCGCCTCTTCACGCACTGCCTGGGCCGGGCCGAACAAAGCGTCAATGTCCCTCGTGACCCGCCTCTCCGGAAACTCGAGAGCAATGGCCGCGCCTCCGGCCACATAGATCGTTCCAGTCACATTCCGAGCGAGGAGTCGACGCCCGAGTTCCTCGAGGAGTTCCTTGATGTCGTCTCGGCTGAACTCGACTTCAACACTCATACTGCGGATAGGGCCTTTTCATCCAACCAGATGCCCTTGCTCGACAATTCAAGAGGAGTCCTTTGGATGATCAGAGGGATCAGTGTCTTGTCGACAAGTGCAGGGAACCACCATGGCTCGACACCTTCGACGTTCGTCCACTTCGGGGCGCCAACTCCTCGCAACCGACACTCCCGTGCAATCGCGGTGGCGAGGAGGACATCCCATCGTCGGTCGCCTGTTGAGGGGGGCTCCTGGAGAAAACGAACGATGTCGGCGGGGTCGATCAACGACCGAGATTCAGACAACGCCTTGGCCAAAATGCGCAAAGCAAAAACCTCATCACCCTGCTCGAGTTCGACGGAGATTGCCTGAGCGATGTCCGAAGCGGTCAGCCAGGTGCGCCGATTCCCGCTGAATTCTCGAAGAAGATCATCCATATGAAGCAGGCCACGCTCAGCCTCCCCTGTGTCTTCGGAACCCGCCATGTCCGCTGCGACAAAGGCTGGTGGCATGATGTCCTGTTCTACACGGGCGACGAACTCACTGACACGAACTATCAGGCAACCAGAGTCGTCGGGGACGACTGGAAAACCGTCCCTGATCCACTCGAACCTGTCGGGGGTGACGTACCCCTCGAGACGCGGCCGGTCGGTGCCAAGCTCATCCGCACTGGCACCGCTGATTCGCAGCTGCGGCCGCAGCGTCTCGAGAACTTTCGGACTCGCGCGGAATCGGTAGACGTCAGCACGGTTTCGCACCGCCCAGAGAAACCCGCCCGGACGTAGTGAACGAAGACGCCCTCGAATCCGCGATGGCTGGTGGTCTGCTAGCCAGTCGGGTGTCTCGCCGGTCGAAAGGATCCACAGCGCACCCCAAACAGCGCTCTCTGCCCACGGTCGCCCTCGCCGAGTCGATTCGGCGAGGTCCATCTCCATCGGCTGTATGGTGCCTGCCATCATGACAGAAATCATTCCATATTATCCGAATACTGTCAAGACAATGGTAGTTGAAGTCACCAAGCCCCACGGATCGGAGTCACCGGCGATCAAGCATCGGCGAGAAGATCGAGCAGATCGTCGCCGTAGGCTTCGAGTTTGGCAGGACCAATCCCTGGAATCTCCAGTAGACCCTCAGAGCTGGAGGGCCGCGCCGAAACGATGGCCTCCAGGGTCCGGTCGTTAAACACCACGAAAGCCGGGACTCCCTGCGACCGTGCCCTCTCCAGCCTCCAAGCCTTGAGTTGTGCGAACAAGTCGCGTTCATCAGAGTCGAGCCCGCGCGCCAGTTCGCCTGAACGCCGATCTCTGCCGATTCTCTCACCCCAGGAAATCAGCATTTCGGCCCCGCCTTCTCCGACCCGGACCGACACCCCGGTCGACTCGATAGCGATCACGACTCCCTCGTGCCCTCCGGGCACAGAAATCAAGTCGTCGAGAGACACGGACAGGCCAGCATCCTCACGACGAACACGACGCGGAGAGGGTTTCAGCTCCGGGGTGTCCTCGACAACCGGGGCCTTCCCTTCCAACTCGGCGAGGAACCGTGACTGTCTGTCCTTGTCGGAGAGAACCACCACTGACTCTTTCCCTCGGGTGACTGCCACATGGAAGACGCGACGTTCCTCTTCGATGTCGTCGGACAATGAATGAGGCATTGACCCGCGATCGACGCCGAACACCAAGACGTGATCCCACTCCAGTCCCTTCGCTCTGTGAACCGACGAAAGCGTCACACCGTCTGGTGACGACGGCACGGACAGTTGTTCCCTGAGCCAGGGCTCGAACGACCCGGGGTCCGGACCCAGGGCCGCCAGTCGTCGCAGCGCCGCAAGATCGTCACTCTGGGAAGCGCGGTCGGCCCGCGACCGCCCGGCATCGAGGGCCGAGGCTGCTCGATCGAGTCCGATCTGAGTTGCGAGCACTTCTATCAACCGGGGCGTCGAACTGGCTTCCGTCGCCGCCAGGACAATGTCATCGCAAAACCCCCTCCACCTCTCGAGCCGCCGACCTTCGAGGTCCTGCCCGATCTCTGCAAGACCTTCCACCGAGAACGGCCCCCTCCTCCTCCCGATCAACTCACCGAACAAACGGTTGATCCCCCGGCCAGGTCGTCGAACCGCTTCAAAAAGGTCGTTGCGGCTCATGGAGTCCGGATCGATGCCAAGACGCACCCACGCAAGGGCAGCCCGTAGAACAGTCCGGTCGAGGACTCTCGCATTGAGGATCGACTGAAATGGGACCTCTCTCACTGCCAACGCGACCTGGACAGGCAAGAGGGTGGAGTTCACCCGCGAAAGAACGCCTATCGAGCCCGGAGCTACTCCCTTCTCCACCAGATCGGTGACGTGGTCCGCTGCGATGACTCCGAGGTCTTCTCCGGGGGCTCGAATGATCTCCAGCCCCTTCGATTCGGCCGATGCCCGGATCACCTTGTCGACTCTTCTCGAGTTGTAGCTCAGGAGCGTCGCCGCGGCCTCGACGACATCCGCCGGGCAGCGATAGTTGACCTCGAGCGCATGGGTTCGGGCACCCGGAAACAGGTCCTGGAATCCGATGAGGAATCCGGGGTCCGCTCCGGCGTACCCGTAGATGACCTGATCGTCGTCCCCGACGCCGAACACATTCATCCCCGGGCTGGCAACAAGCCTGAGCAGCAACAGATACCCGGGGGTGAGGTCCTGGAACTCGTCGACCAGGAGATGCTGGCATTGAATCTGCCAGTGGGCACGCAGGTCAGGGTCACGGCAAAGGACTTCTATGGCCCCGTAGATCTGTTCGTCGTGGTCTGCCTCACCTCGAGAGTCGAGAGCCTCTCGATACCGACCGAAAGCCTCCGCAAACACCGGGATATCGTCCCGGCCCTCTTCGACCTCCTCGGGAGATCGAAGACCAACCCGAACTTCGCCCAGCGCCTCGAGATAGGGGCCGATCACATCAGTATTGGCCCGGGGAGGAGCAGAAACGATCGACTGAAGCCTCTGCCGCTGCTCCCTTTCGTCGATAAGTCGCAGATGGGGCTTGGCCATTCGGAGAATCTCCCACCCCAGCGAGTGGATCGTCCTGATGTTGAGACGACCTTCCCCCCGAAGCCGATCCTTCATCTCAATAGCTGCCAGACGGTTGTAGGCAACAGCGGTGACAATCTCAGGCTCGATCCCTCTGTCCCCTATCAGGTGCCGCATCCGAGCGGTGAGCACCCTGGTCTTGCCAGAGCCTGCGGGAGCGATGATGCGCGCCGGGCCAACGCCATGGAACACAGCGTCCCTCTGATCCTGGGCCAGCCCCTCGACCGGCATCGACGAGTTCGACGTGGCCGCCTCCAGAGCAAGACCCACCGATTCGTGGTGGATGACTCTCTCAGCGAGGTCCAACTGCTGGCGTGGCCCGCCGTCGACCCAACCCGGCTCGCCATTGGGGAGACGGACATCAGCCGGTCCACCCACCGAAACAGACAGACGCGCCTCGGCCTTTCTGGACCACCACCAGATCAGCTGGTCGGTTCTCGCGTCATAGGAATTGTGCCAGACGGCTTTGGCCAATCTCTCACGCAGGAAGGTGAAGGTCGCCCCAAGTTCGAAAGGCGCCAGGTTCGTCGACTGGGGTGTGATCAGTTCGGTGTCGGAGACTCCCAGTTCGAACACTGTCGGTATCCGTCGCACATAACGTCGTTGCAGATCGTTGACCACGCGCGATAGCTGGTCGGGATCCGCAACCAGGGCCGGACCCACGACAACCCGATCACAGTCCGCCCAAGCCGACGGTGCTTCACCACCGGGGCCCACAACCACTGATCGACCGAGTTCTGCCGGGCCGGGGAAAGTCACGGTTGGCACGAGGCCAATCCAGGCTCGAGGCGTTCCAGCAGCCGGGTCATCAGAGGAACTTGTTTACCCGAGCGAACAACTCTGGCGTGCTGGCGTCGCTCGGGACGTCGTAGAAATCGGCCAGAACCTCATTGAACGTCTGTTGGTCGCCCATTCTCTACCCCCTTTTTGCATGGGCGTGCAGCCTGCAAGTTGGTCACGAAGCGTACCGCCTCGACATTGCCTTTCCATCGGCAGACAAGGGGGGAGTAGAGAGGTCATCTGCCGCGTTCGACGTGGCGAGCTCCGATCCGAGTCAACAGCGACCCCCAAAGACGGCTGACATCACAGCCCCGCCAATAGCTTCACAACATCCCGTGTGTGATGTATGCTGCGCTGTATGTCCATGCGCACACAGGTCTATCTGACCGACCAACAAAGACAGCGCATCGACGAGATTGCCGAGTCCGAAGGCGTAACGATGGCCGAAATCATCCGCCGTGCCGTTGATGGTTACCTCGACGAGCAACCCGACCCGCGCGCGGCGCTTGCCGCCACATTCGGCGCGGCTCCGGATGCCGCGGTTCCGTCCAGAGACGAGTGGGATCGTGGCTGACTTCCTGGTGGACACCGACGTCTTCATCGACCACCTGAGAGGCGCTACCGAATTCGACCCAAAAACCCACCGTGTTCACTATTCGGTGGTCACCAGAGCCGAACTGTTGGCAGGTAACACCGCCACGGAGTTGGTCAACACCCTCCTGGCTCCATTCCACGAGATTCCGATTGGGCGCGGTCTTGCAGAGCGGGCCGGACGTGTTCGCCGGGAAACGGATATCCGCCTGCCGGATGCCCTTATCGCCGCCACCGCGATCGAGCACAAACTCAGCCTCGTCACTCGTGACCGGACTGACTTCAAGAGAGTCTCAGGACTCAGGATTCGAGACATCCGGTAACAACCGGGGCTGAAATCGCGCGAAGAATCAGGTGGTGCTGGCCTGGGCTCGAACCCGCAAAGGTCTTGAATCCAACGCGTCATACGATGTACTCTGGCTGTATGACAATGTTCAGCTTCCGTGTCGACGAGGCTGAAGCCGAAGAGGCTCGTCGGTGGGCCGATCGTCTGGGAGTGGACCGATCGGAATTGCTCCGCGACGCCCTCCACCGGTATCTCGTTCGTCTACGCGCCGAAGAAGACATCGAGGCGTGGCTCAGAAGACCCGTGACCGCAGATGAGAAGAGCCTGGCTGAAGTCTCCGACTGGGGGCCCGCCGAAGACTGGACGGACTGGGCTGATGAAGCGGGGTGAGGTTTGGTTCGCTAAAACTCCTGGTGGGGACCGACCTGTGCTCGTGTTGACACGTGATCCCGTCGCTGACCGAGTTGGTGTGGTGGTAGTGGCGGCGTTGACCAGGACCCGCCGTGGGCTGGTGTCCGAGTTGGAGCTGACCCCCGAAGCGGACGGTGTCCCGACGGAGTGCGTCGTCAACTTCGACAACATCCACGCACTCTCGAGAGAGTCGTTCCGCCGGTCTGTCACGCAACTCTCCCCCGAACGAGTCGCCGAGTCATGTCGCGTCCTGCGCGACGCGACGGGCTGCTGACTCCGAACCGAGACGGTTCGTTCCCAGGGTCAGGACGGAGAAGCCGTCTCCGACGTCGGCAAGGAAGCTGTTCACAGTCACCCGGTAGTCATTGCCTGCGACGACAGTCGTGATTTGCGGTGTCGTCGTGGCGGTGCCAAACAGAGACCAACCGCAGGGTATTGTTTACAGACAGTACCCCTCTGTGTACGATTACCTGCGTTTAGCTTCCGCAGTCGAGGACGAGCTTATGGCGCCGGCACAACGCAAAGACGAACTACCTCCCGAATTGCCGGAGGTGTTTCGCTGGTCACAGGCTAGGGAAGCCGGGCTTTCCGACCGGCGTCTCAAGCGACTCGTGAGAGATGGGATCGTGGAACGGATCGGGGCTGGGATATATCGCATGGCGGATGCCCCGCCCGCAGACGTCGACATGCTCGAGATAGCCGCGGTCTCGAATCTCGCCACCCTATGCCTCGCATCAGCTTTGGCTAGACATGATCTGATCGATCTGATCCCCTCGCGCATCGACGTGGCTCTCCCCCGCGGAACGCGTCCCCCGCGCGTCATGGCTCCGGTTCGTTGGCATTCATTCTCCCCCGACACCTTCGACCTCGGCCGGACGGAGGTGGAGCTCGACAAGAGCCTCAGGCTGGGCGTGTATTCATCCGAGCGTTCCATCTGCGATGCCTACCGGATGCGTCACCTCGAGGGTGAAGACCTTGGTAGAGAGGCGCTTCGCACGTGGGTGAAACGCAAAGGCTCGCAGCCATCGAAGCTCTTGCTATTTGCCGAGTCATTCCCGAAGGCTCGTTCAGCTATTCGAAGAGATCTCGAGCTCCTGCTTTGACGACCAAGAACAACCCGAACCTGGCGAAGCAGCGTTACTTGATGCTGCAGCGCGCTGCGAGGCAATCGGGGCGCCCGACAGACGAGATGATGGCGATCTATGTGCTCGAGGCCTTCTTGGCAAGACTGGGCAAATCTGAACACGCATCGAAACTGATCCTGAAGGGTGGGATGCTCCTGGCCGCATTCACCCAGCGACGTGTCACGCGAGACATCGACTTGCAGGCGATCGGTGTGGCGAGCGAGGCCGAGGTGGTCGGATCACTGGTCTCCGACGTGGCGATGATTCTCCACCCAGACGGCGTGGCGTTCGACACATCAACGATGTCCACCGAGGTTGTTCGAGAGGGCGATGACGACTCCGGGATGCGAGTGTCAATGGGCGCAGGCCTGTACACCGCCGAACTCAGACTGAAGGTCGACGTAAACGTGGGCGATCCGGTGTGGCCCGCGCCGATTGAGATCGAGATACCGTCGGTTCTCGCCGACCTTCCAACAATCCGGCTAATCGGATACCCGCTTCCAATGGTTCTAGCCGAGAAGATCGTCACGGCCGTCTCCCGGGGTGTCGCCTCCACGCGCTGGAGGGACTTCGCCGACATTGTGAGTCTTTCCGGGTCGAACCAAATCAATGGGAGTGAACTCCAGGACGCGCTGGCAGCGGTGGCCACCTACCGAGAGGTAGAACTCCTGGCGCTCCGTGACGTATTAGCCGGCTATCACGAGATCGCGCAAAGTCGGTGGGAACGGTGGCTTGCCCGTCAGGGGTTGAGTGAGCAGATCTCTGCTGACTTCAGACAAACCCTCGAGCAGGTGTTTGTCCTCGCCGACCCCGCACTGGTCGACCAGGTCCGGGAGTCGGTCTGGCTGCCCGGGGAGGGGTGGACAGCGGGCTGACCGCAAACCGCGATTCCGACAGAAGAATCAGGTGGTGTTGGGTCCTACGGATGCCGTCTCGGGGGAAGGCCTTCGCAAGACCGCGTCAATCCTGTCGCACCGAGTCAGTACGGTCGAACATGCCACGAATCAGCTCGTTCTATGGCATCACCATCCTGATGTTCTTCGGCGATCACAACCCGCCGCACTTCCACGCCCGTTACGGAGGGCACAGTGCACGAGTTGGTCTCGATGGAACGATCCTTCAGGGCAAGCTCCCTCGGAGGGCTGCCCGGTTGGTGCGAGAGTGGGCCTCTATCCACTCGGAAGAACTTGTCGGTTCCTGGGATCGAGCCGTGAATCACGAACCGCCGGGTAAGATTGACCCATTGCCATAGGAGCAACGATGGTTGACATCACCGCAGTGGAAATCGTTAAGGACCGAGTGGTGCAGCTCGAGTTCTCTGACGGATCCGATCGCGTGGTCGACCTGGCACCGTTCTTGTGGGGTCCTGTATTTGAAGAGATCGCCAGAGACGACAGAGTTTTCGCTCAGGTTCGAGTTGATCCAGAGATCGGCACCATCACCTGGCCCAACGGCGCTGACCTAGATCCTGATGTTCTTCACGGTGACCACGAGCCGGCCAATCCCGCACGATCCAGCTCCTGATCAGCTCCAGCCGCGACGCTTACCATGCGGAAATCGCACCTAATTTGGAACTAGGCGAATACGCGCCAGAGCCGAGCAGTTTCTCAGCAAGTGAAGACTCGTGACGATCAGGAGCTCATGGCTCGAGTAACTGGGAACTGCGAGCGAGGCAACGAAGCCTGATCGGGCTGACATTTGTTGCCTGATAGGTGTGTCCTCGGACCAACTGAAAAGCCCTCAGGCTGAAGACACGGCAACCGCGGGATGAGGTTTCTTGCTTCGACCTGTCTCGTATCCACCAGCTCGAGGAAGCGTTAGCCTGCCCCAACGATTCCTGGAAGTAAGTGTGCCGGAAGAGTCCCAAACCGACGAGACCGAAATTGGAATGTCCGAGGAGGAGCTTGCCGAGGAAGTCGAGGAACTGAAGTCCGACCTCGCCGAACGCAGTAGCGCCGCCACAGTACGTATCCGAGGCGCAGTAGCGGTCATCCTCGTTCTTCTCGTCGCGATCAGCATCACGGCGTCGGGAGTCTCTTGGTGGGTCCACTATGTCGCCTTGGATACGGACGCCTTCATGGAAATCGTGGAGCCTGCGATCACGAGCGACGAGTTCACCGACGCGTTGGGAAGTCGCCTTTCGGAGGAGACGATCGAAGCGCTCGACCTCGAGTCGCGATTCGAGGACCGCCTGTCGGCCATCGATCAGTACATCGGAGAGCAGTTGGTCTCGACCCTCGACCCTGATCCCCGGATCATCGAACTGATCAAGAACCTGGACACGCCCAGATTCGGTGACCTCGCTGGACCGATCAGTGCCGCCGCCAACGATCGCATCACGGAGGCCATAACCGGCTTGGTGAGCTCTGATGAGTATCAGGCAGTGGTCGTGCCCTCTGTGAGGTTCGCCCACGAGACTGCGGTCGCCCTGGCCTATGACGGCACCGAGTCGTTCGACAACCTCTATGTCGACGGCGAGGACGTTGTCTGGAACACCCTGCCCCTGGTGGCGAGCACTCTCGAGTTCGTCATCGAAAACGGGTTTCTCGATGGTGAGGACATCACCCTTCCGGACCTTTCGGACAACCCGGTCGCTTCGGTCGCTATCGCCCGGCTGAGGGAAGCTCTCGGTCCCCACATCCCCGACGACCTCGGCCAACTGGTGGTTATGGGCACCGATGATCTCGACACGATCCAGGGCTATGGCCGTACCTTCGATCGTGGCCTTTGGCTCTTGATCGGCTTGGCACTGGTTCTGACCATCGGGACGCTGGTCATATCGCCACGCCG
Organism: Actinomycetota bacterium; assembly: GCA_034658975.1. Classification (GTDB taxonomy): domain Bacteria; phylum Actinomycetota; class Acidimicrobiia; order Spongiisociales; family ZC4RG35; genus SZUA-217. The sequence continues at coordinate 10,565 of JAYEGJ010000148.1, read as the reverse complement.
CTCCCGAACGGCGATTCAGATCTCCGTCGCAACGGTGATTGGCGTCGTTCTGGCTCTCATCGGCGTCCGAGAAGCCGGAAACACCATCCAGGACGAGATTCTCGGTGAACGCGGTCTGGCGGCAGCTCGATCGATTCTGCGACAGTTGGAGGACAGCGTCCAAGCAGTCGGGTGGATGATCATTCTCATCACCATCTTGGTGGGCGTGCTTGCCTGGTTCGCCGGTCGACCCGAGCAGATAGAGAAGTGGCTCGACACCGGACGCCACGCCGTCGATTTCGATGCTGAACCAAACAAAGTCGACGTCTTCGTTGGCCGGCACTTCGATGCCCTCGCTGTCGTTGTGGTGATCCTGGGACTTGCTGTGTCGTGGGTGACCCCTCTGACCTGGTTCTCGGGTCTCCTGACACTGGCTGGCGTCGGACTTCTTGTTTGGTACGGGTTGAGCGCGCGGGCACGCTACGAGCTAGATCAGGCGGTGGAAGAGGTCATCGAGGAAGCAGTGGAGGAACTGGAAGAGAGCTCCGAGAAGGCCTAGGAGCCAGCCTTCAATTGACTCGGAAGGCACTCCCCCGGAGCCGACAGAGTGCAACCGCGCCAAAGTGTGGGGTCCGATCCGGCCTTTCGCTATCCCATCAAGGAGACGTCGTTCGGGTGGGCCCAGGCCTCACACCTTCCGCGCTGTCGTCCGGGCCGGCGAAGCTCACCGGATGATGTCGACGTTGGCTGAAGATTGCACGCTGGGTATAACCCGCCTTGCTTGCCCGATCGGCCACCACGTCGAGACCCCACCCAGATCCTGCCGGCAGGTGGGTATCACTCGCCATGGTCATGCCAACTCCCTCGTCGTGGAAGGCAGAAAGGAGAGCGGGCGACGGGTAGATCTCCTTACAAACCTCATTGAGCCCGGCGCTCGACACTTCAACCAGGGTGCCCGAGGCCGCAGCCGCTCTGGCCAGATTCACATACACCTCGCTCGGGTCCAGCGCTGAGTGGTGCCCGTGTTTCTTGACCAGATCAGCGTGTGCAAGCACATCTACGGCTCCCGATGCTGCCAACCGCGTCTCGAGGTCGTAATAGGCCTCAAAGACCTGGTCAGCGCCACGTCGGTTGAACTCTGAGATCATTTCTTCGTGGTCAAAGGCGAATCCTCCGATCCAATGGACTCCGCCAACGATCAGATCCCAGGGGTAGGGAGCCAACAGATCGAGCGCGGCGTCGATCGTCTCGGGGAAGTAGTCCACTTCCAGCCCGAGCAGGACAGGAAGGCCGGAGTCTTTTGCATCGATTACCGCCGCCGCGTACTCATCGAGATTCATGTTGCGCTCGGTCTCGATCATGCCAATCGTGTGAGCTGCAACCGTGTCGGACTCGTCCCTCCAAAAGTCACCAAGAACCAACTCCGAGTCCCGCATCCGGAACAGGTGCTCCGTGAAACAAATCTCTTCAACGCCTCGTGCCGCCGCCGCCTCGACATACCGTTCGATGTGGTCACGTGGAAACGTCCCGGGCTCAGGCGAACCCGGCACCGGGTCACCATGCGGATGCAGGTGGACGTGATAGTCACCCATCGGTTCCATCCACTTCTCGATGTGGTCGAGGCGCCTCTCCATAGCTCATGCCGGCAACGTTAGAACCCGATCCCCACCCGTGAATGCGACACCCGGGTATCTTGTCCCGGGCATGATCCTGGACGCCCAGACCAGAGCCGCCGAACTCTCCTGTTGGCCAGGACCTGTCGAGCCCGTGCCCGTTTCTGGCGGGATCACCAACTCGAATTTCCTGGTGGAATCCGAGGGTCATCGCTATTTCGTCCGCATTGGTGGTGACATCCCGCTTCATGGCATCATGCGTTTCAACGAGCTGGCGGCGAGTCGCGCCGCTTACGCCGCCGGGGTTTCGCCTGAGGTCCTCCATCACGAGGACGGTGCAATGGTTCTGCGTTTTGTCGAAGGGCACACTCTCGAGCCCGAGGACGTCGGAGAGGCTGACACGCTGCGACAGATCATCTCACTGATCAAGCTGTACCACCGTGAGATCCCCAAACACTTCCGCGGCCCGGCGCTTGCCTTCTGGGTGTTCCAGATCTTGAAGGACTATGCACACACCCTGGAAACATCTTCAAGTCGCTACCGGTCTCAGCTGCCGAGGCTTCTGGAGGCCGCGGACGTGCTGGAGACCAACATCGGCTCCGTCTCTCTCGTCTTTGGACACAACGATCTTCTCGCGTCCAATTTCATAGACGACGGTGAGCGGCTCTGGTTGGTCGACTGGGATTACGCCGGCTTCAACAGCCCCCTTTTCGATCTGGGCGGTCTTGCCTCCAACAACGAGTTCTCGATCTCCCAGGAGAAGGAGCTCTTGGAAAACTACTTCGAGAGACCGGTGACGACTGAGCTCCAGCGTCGCTATGCCGCCATGAAGTGTGCCTCACTCCTCCGCGAGTCAATGTGGAGCATGGTGTCGGAGCATCACTCGAGAGTCGAATATGACTACGCGACATATACCGATCTCAACCTCGAGCGTTTCGAGGCCGCCTGGGCCGACTTCGAGAGAGGCTGAAGTTTGGCCCCCTTTCCCACCCAAGCCCAAGTGGTGATAGTGGGTGGAGGAATCATGGGATGCTCCACCGCTTACCACCTGGCAAAACTTGGCCACGACGACGTCGTTCTCCTCGAAAAGGCCCGTCTCACCAGCGGCAGTACATTCCACGCCGCCGGATTGGTAGGACAGCTTCGCAATTCAGCGAGCATCACCCGTCTCCTGGGTGAATCCATCGCCCTCTACGAGCGCCTGGAGGAGGAGACCGGAATCTCTACAGGCTGGAAACAGAATGGTGGACTGCGTCTCGCCTGCAGTCGGGAACGCATGGCCGAGTTTGAACGCCAGGCCACGACGGCCCGCAGCTTCGGACTCGAGATGGACCTTCTGACGCCTAAGGAGTCCAACGACCTGTGGCCCGTGATGGAAAGCGACGACCTTTTCGGGGCGGCCTTCCTGCCCACCGACGGATCGGCCGCACCCGAAGGCTTGACCCAGGCAATGGCTCGCGGCGCCCGCGCTGACGGCGCCAGAATCATCGAGGATTGCCCGGTGACCGGCGTCGAGATTGAAGCTGGTCGTGTCACGGCCGTGCTCACGCCTTACGGCCGCATTGCGTGCGAGGTGATTGTCAACTGTTGCGGGCAATGGGCACGTGACTTCGCCGCTCTTGCCGGTGTCAACATCCCACTGATCTCCATTCAGCATCAGTTCCTGATAAGCGAGGCCATCGAAGGAGTTGACGGCACCCTTCCGACCCTCCGGGACCCCGACCTTCGCACCTACTTCAAGGAGGAGGTCGGGGGCCTGGTCGTTGGCGGCTACGAACCAAACCCGATCCTCTGGGCGCCGGAGGGGATTCCGAGCGATTTCCAGTTCACTCTCCTCGACCCCGATTTCGACCACTTCTCACAACTCGCCGAGCCCGCATTTCGTCGGGTGCCCGCCTTGGCGTCGGCAGGTATCCGTCACATGACCAACGGCCCGGAGAGTTTCACCCCAGACGGGAACTTCATCCTCGGCGAGTCACCCGAAGTAGCCGGCTACTTCGTGGGTGCGGGCTTCAACGCCTTCGGTATCGCCGCAGCGGGCGGTGCAGGTATGGCGCTGGCCCAGTGGATCATCGACGGCGAGCCGCCGTTCGATCTATGGCCGGTGGACATCCGCCGTTTCGGGCCTCCTCACACCGACATCGAATGGGTGCGCTCCCGATCGCGCGAGTTGTACGGCAAGCACTACGGCATCGCATGGCCATCTGAGGAACATGAAAGGGGTCGTCCCTTCAAACGCTCCCCTCTCTACGAGCGGCTGAAATCGGCCGGAGCATGTTTCGGTGAGAAGTACGGCTGGGAAAGGGCTAATTGGTTCGCCCCCGAAGGTGTGACCCCTGAGGACTCCTACTCCTTTGAGCGACCCAACTGGTTCGAACATGTGGGAGTGGAGCATCTGGCGGTGCGCCAGCGTGTCGGTGTCTTCGACCAGACCTCCTTTGCCAAATTCGAATTGTCCGGGACCGAGGCGCTGGATTCGCTGAACTGGCTGTGTGCCAACGACGTCTCAAAGCCTCCCGGCAGCGTCACCTACACCCAAATGCTGAACCAACGTGGCGGGATCGAGTGTGACCTGACCGTGGCTCGACTGGATCACGATCGGTTTTACCTGGTCACCGGGACAGCCTTTGCCACACACGACTACTCCTGGATCGAACACAATCTCCCCCCAGGAGCCGATGTCCAACTCGATGAAGTCACGTCCGACCTCTCGGTGATCAGCCTCATGGGACCCTCGGCGCGAAAGGTTCTCGAGTCGGTGACCACGGACGATGTCTCCAACCCATCCTTCCCGTTCGGAACCGCAAGGTTTGTGACGATCGCGGGTGTGTCGGTGCTGGCACTTCGTATCACCTACGTGGGAGAACTCGGTTTTGAGCTTCACCTCCCCGTCGAGGTCGCTGAGGACGTCTATGAGGTGCTGATGGCTGCAGGTGAGCCTCACGGTATCGCCAATGCGGGGTACAGGGCCATCGAGAGCCTTCGGCTGGAGAAGGGCTACCGGGCCTGGGCAGCAGACATCACACCAACCGACACGCCTATCGAAGCGGGGTTGCGTTGGGCGACGAAACTTGACACCCAAGTGCCGTTTCTAGGTCGAGAAGAGATCGAACGCCAAAGACGTGAGGGGACGACTCGTCGTTTCCTTGGTTTCACCGTCGATGACCCCGACATCGTTTTCCAAGGGCGTGAGACCATATTCCGCGATGGCGAAACGGCGGGATGGCTGACCAGCGGAGGTTGGGGTTACACGGTCGGGAAGTCAATCGGCTACGGCTATGTGAACCGTCCCAGCGGAGTGGACAGGGCATTCCTGGTTTCCGGAACCTACGAACTCGAAGTCGCCACCCGCCGGGTACCTGCCGCCATACACCTGGGCTCGCTCTACGACCCCGGGACGGTGCGGGTTAGGGGCTGAATGTCGCAGGCGGGACGTCGAGGTCCGCCTCCCGGGAAGTACTTGCTCAGCCCGGTAGAAGCTCTTCGACGCCGGATCGCGAATGTTTCGAAGACGAAGGAAGAAGTAGGAGTCTGGGCGATTAATGCCGTTGCTCGGATCGGCGGCCAGACGCGCCAGTCGCAAGGACGAGGTTTCGCCACTCCTTGGGGCGGAATGGTGAAACCGAGGACACCGCGAGTGGTGATGGCTGGTCGTTCGAGATGAGTGACATGCATTGTTCAGCGGGCTCCTAGGAGTCTGGACACCAGACCCCGCGTCAAACACGAGTTTGCGAATCAAGCTGGGCGACACGTTGGTGTGACAGCCCGATAACCGTGCCGATGTCGCGGTAGGACATTCCTTGTGTGCGAAGCGATTCGATCGCGGCGACGAGGGCCTTGTCCCGCTCGACGGACGCCAGCGCCTCGGCCCGTGTGGCTTCTCGGAACTGGTGCAAAGCAGCCGATGAAGCTTCGTCTTCGAGGGTGTAGTCCAGATTCAGATCGTCCCATTCGTCCAGATCCTCGGCGGCAGCAATCGCCTCGCGGACGTTCCTTGCTGCATCGCTCACGGTCCGGCCGAACGATCGGACTCCTTGAAGCTCGACTGCTTCGATCAGCCAGATCCTGTCCTCCTGTGAAAGCAGGACCTTGTATCTGTTTGCGGCTTCTGTGATGTTCATTTACGCAGCCATCCTTTGCCCAAACACGGCTCGAGATCCCGCTCGATGCCTCTCAACAGACCCTTCGGGAGGTCCCGGGCATGGACGGGAACCGTTGTGAAACACTTGCCAACTCGCATTCGCACGTGGGAGCCCTTCTGCCTGACTTGCTCGCCGCCAGCCCTCTCTATCGCTCGGATAACCTCGCCGGGCTTCATCGACCTCTGACTCATATTCTAACGCCTATTGACGTAGACAAGTTATGTCAACCCCATTAGACACAACACCACTCAGCTGACGAGCGCCTGGTTCACCACACGAGCAGTCGCATCAGCTACCACGACACGAACGAGGGTCTTCTCCACGGGCGGTACCGGGAGGTCCGCCCCATCCGCGGCGTCTTGCCTCTCTCGCTCTCGGGGCGTCATCCCCGGCTTGCGTTCGACAAGGACTTCAAACAACTCTGCTAGCTGCCCCCCAGGATCTACTTGTGGATCCATCTGGATTGCTTGAGGCTTACGCGCACGGCAACCACAGGGGTGGATCGTGGTCGGGGCCGACGGCTTTCAGCAGAGTAGGTTCGTCCCTTCTGACCTTGGGGATTCATGGACTCGCGCGAGAGACTCCGGCGTCTAAACGCCATCGCTCAACAAGACCAAGCGTGGGAGAACGGTCCGAAAGACGGTATGGGTCAGAGCTCGGACCGTGTCCCGGTTACTGACCCTGAGACTGGGAGCGCTCGCGTTTGGTACGTGAACCGAATCTTCGTGCCGCTACTGGAAACCGAGGCTGATTTCGATACCGAGTTCGATCGGTTGTTTCCGCCGCTGTCACAGCTATCGGGCTCAGAAGACTCCCCGGTGACAGGTCTTGGTCAGGGCATTGAGAACATGATGCAAATGGCGGGGATGGCCGGGTTCCACAAGCTCTCTCCTGAAGCGTTTGAGCGGTTCGAAGAGCAACAGAAGGTGGGTCGGTGGCGGTCCGTGGTCGTGTTCACCATCTTCTTGCCGGTCATGCTCACATGGTCGCTGTTCGGTCCAGCGATCGTTGGGCTAGCGGTCGTAGCGGCAATCGTTGGCTTCGTTATAGGCCTCTTCACCCAACAGTGGTTGCTGGTGGGTATCTGCGTGTACTGGTGGGTGGGGGCGAAACTGTCAGAAGCTGAAATGCGCTTCCGCGGTCACTATTGATCTCCGTCCATATCTTTGAGCCCTTTTTCAGCCTTGGTATTCCCAGGTTCCGGGAGCGACTTCGGTTCCGACCGTCCAAAACCCGCCGCAGCAGTCCTTGACGCTGCTCTTCAACCGCGGCCGCCCAACAATCAGCCCACTCCCGATGAGTTGACCGGCCCTTATCGGGGTTTCTTCTTGGTCGAGTGGGGGTAGCTTCTTGGGGCCGGGTCACTCCCCCTTCAGACCCGGCACGAGGCGGGTATGGCAGGGGGTTGTGCCTTGCCCCTTGTCTCGAGGTCCCCATCTCGAGCTTGCGGACTCCCTGTCCCCGCCTCACGAGGACTTTCAACAGGTCAACACCCGACTGCTCGCCCTCTCCGAAAGCGCGCCCGTCGTTGCACACTCCCTCTGAGGCCGTAACGCCTGCGCCACCGTTGGGTTAGCCACCATGTCCGGAGACGAACTCTTCGGAGTACCTGAAAGGTTTGACCGTCCCATTCGGTGACCGGTGAATCCATACGCCCCGTGGAGCAGCGATTCACCCTTGGTGGATCCCGAAACCAGTGCGTCAGTCGTCCGCCACGAACACAGACTTGAGTTCGCTGTAGTGGTGGAGGGCAACCATGCCTTGTTCCCGGCCTACTCCACTTTGCTTCACGCCGCCGAAGGGCGCCTCGATGTGGACACTCGACGACGAGTTGACCGACAGCATCCCGGTCTCCACAGCGCGCGCCACCCGAAGGGCCCGACCGATGTCACGTGTCCACAACGAGCCCGAGAGTCCGTAGATGCTGTCATTGGCGAGGTCGATCGCCTCCTCCTCGTCCTTGAAGGGCATGATCGCGACCACGGGGCCAAAGATCTCCTCGGTCATGATCCGCATCGAAGGCTCAACATCGACCAGGACCGCCGGCTCGAGGTAACAGCCCCCGGCCAGAGGTCCCGAACCCCAGCGATTGCCTCCCGTGGCGACGGTCGCCCCCTCCTCTTCGCCGATCTGAAGGTACTTCTCGACGGTTTCGCGCTGGTCTGCCGAGACCAAGGGACCCATTTCGGTTTCCTCTTCTGCGGTGTCGCCAAGGCGGACAGTGCGCGCTCGCTCGACGAACCGCGCGACGAACTCGTCGTACACCGATTGCTCGACCAGCACCCTGCTCCGGGCGCAGCAGTCCTGACCGGCGTTGTCGTATACGGCCCAGACAGACGACTCGACGCATGTGTCCAGATTGGCGTCGGCGAAAACGATGGACGCCGACTTCCCTCCCAACTCGAGAGACACCCGTTTGATCTCCGGGGCAGCCTGTTGCATGACGCGCGCCCCGACTGCCGTCGAGCCGGTGAACGAGACCTTTTTCACCATCGGGTGGGTGACGAGGGCGTCTCCTGCTACCGAGCCGCTGCCGGTCACGACCTGCACGACGTCTTCGGGGATGCCGGCCTCCAAGGCGAGGTCGGAGAGCGCCAGCGCCGACAGCGGGGTGAGACTCGCCGGCTTGATGACTATCGAGTTGCCCATCGCCAATGCGGGAGCCGCCTTCCAAGCGGTGATGAGAAGCGGGAAGTTCCAGGGAACGATCAGCGCACAAACCCCGAGCGGCTCATGGAAGGTGAGCAATGTCCCGGCCTTCGAGGCAGGGATGGTGTCACCCTTGTATTTGTCAACTGCTCCGCCGTAGTACTCGAACACCCGGGCGACCGCTTCGATCTCTCCCCGGGCTGCCTGAATCGGCTTGCCGCCGTTCCGCGACTCGGTGGCCGCCAGTTCGTCACGTCGATCCATGATCAACCGCGAGAGGCGCGCAAGTGTGCGCCCCCGCTCGACGGCTGTCATGCCACGCCACCGACCGTCCGCGAATGCGGACTGAGCTCGCGCTACGGCCTTGTCGACCTCACCTGCATCCGAAGACGGCACTTCGGCGACGGGCTCACCGGTCGCCGGGTTGTTCACCAAGATTGTTGGAGGGGCCACGAATTGCAGCGTACCCACCAACCAGCCGGGTATTCACAAGGCGCGACGGCAGCGGCGTCCATGCCGACCGGCCATCCAAGGTGTTCACCGCGCTCCAAAGCGGCGCCCTCGTTCCCCGCATCACCTTGGTCTCTTCGAGAAGGTCAAGGTCGGAAAGAGCTACAAGTTCTATGCGGCAGAAGGGTTGGAGGCCCGCCTACGGCAGATAGGAGAGGCCGCCTGACTGACATTTCCGCAGGTCCAGACACCACGGAAGAACTAGGTGGTGTCGCGGAGGAGTCCTTCACATGTATCACAAAACGCGATACAGTTGAGGCATGGCTCAGGCAGTCTCAGTTCGACTCGACGATGAAGCTCTACACGCCCTTCGTCGGCTGGAAGCCACCGGCATGGGTAGATCCGAGGCGATCCGAAAAGCTCTCGTGGAGGCGGCGGCCCGCATGGAAGATCGACAAGCACTGGCCGCCGAAGTCGCTGCACTGGAAGCCGACGAGGCAGACCGCCACGAGATGCTCGCAGTCGCCGACCTGATGGAGAGCCTCCGTGCGCCGGGGTGACATCTATTCCATTCGTCTGCCCCGTGGAAAGGGCCACGAACAGCAAGGAAAACGGTTCGGCGTGGTCGTTCAATCTGATGCGTTCCTTCCACGGTCTGTTGTGCTGATTGCCCCCACCTCGACAAGCGCCAAGTCAGCCTCCTTTCGTCCCGAGATCGAGGTCGAAGGTGGGAGAACCAAGGTGTTGGTCGAACAGTTGGGTGCTGTCGATGTGTCACGACTAGGCGAGCTTTCTGGACACTTGACAGCCGAAGAGTCGTGGGGTGTGGACGCCGCCATCTTGACGGTCCTCGGCCTCAACTGAACCGCGGAAGAACCAGGTCGTGTTGAGGCACGGAGGCCCGTCGTCGCTGGGGACTCGGGTGACCGGGAGGGGGGGTCAAACCCATGTCCAACTACGAAACACCGCTCACCACTGGACGCTTCGAGTAGAGGAGTCTCTCGCGGAGTCAGAACCCGGCGAGACGTCTGGCGAGTTCGTCGATCTGCTCCAATTCGAGATTGGCAAAGCTGACGCGGATGAAGCCCCGATCTGAAGGAGTGGAGACCTCCCCCGAAATCGCTAATACGCCGCGCTCCGATGCAAGCCGCCTCACGACCGCATCGGTACCGGTCGTCGATCCGGGGTGTTTGACCCACCCGTAGAAGCCGCCCGATAGCTGTAGCTCGAATCCACCGGGTGACCCGCTCATGGCGGATCGGAATCTCTCGTGCTTCATGGCGACCTCAGCAGCCTTCTGCCTCCGCCACTCCCCCGCCGACCGCAACCCTTCAAGAGCCGCCTCCTGGCCGATTCGAGGCGCACATATCGCCACGCAATCCATCAGCTTCATCACTTCGTCGAGCAACAGGGGCGAGCCGATCACGGCACCCACCCGGTAGCCGGGAATGGCAAAGTCCTTCGAGAAGCTCTGGAGACTCACGAAGAACTCTGGCCAGTCAGGTCGCCCAAAGACCCCATGAGCGGGCCCGGGCGAGGAGCGGAACGTTCGATATGTCTCGTCAAGAACCAGAACCAGACCCTTGCTTTGCACCAAGTCCGCCAGCTCGTCGATGACCTCGAAAGACGCCGTCACACCGGTCGGGTTGCCAGGTGACGTCACCACGACCATGCGTGTCTTCTGGGTGATCTTCGCCGCGACGTCAGCGACTGTCAGCTGCCCAGTCGAAGG
>JAYEGJ010000147.1:0-5924 GCA_034658975.1 Actinomycetota bacterium | reverse complement strand
TGCAGATACGTGGATCCAGTACACGTATCTGCACACGCTCAGAGGCTGTCCCAGAGGTCCTGCTCCGCCTGGTCGATGATGGTGTGGGCCATGGCCAGGGCGCCGTCGCGGATTGCCTGCTCGCCTGACGGGGTGATGGTTGCCGCGGCGAACTCGGGCTGATGATTCACCGCCGTGGTTTCGATCAACATGCTCGGGTGGATGGACGGGACCACGTGACTGACGTTGCCCATGTCCGATGAGGCGTAGGTCATCTCTCCCGATTCAGCGAAGGTCGGCATTGCCCTTCCGATCGCCTTGGCGTTCGCGGCGAAGAGCTCGGTCAGGGTCAGGCTGCTCACAAGGTCTTCATACGGCTCACCCTCGGCTGTGATCGTCAGTTCGCACCCGGTGGCCATTGCGGCGGCCTCGAAGCAGGCCATGACCTTGGCCTTGAGTTGCTCGAACCGCTCGGCAGTAGACGCTCGGACAAGCCAGCGCGCACTGGTGTATGCCGGGATCACATTGGGTGCGAGCCCGCCCTCGTCGATCACCCCGTGGACCCGGTCACCCGCCTCGAAGTGCTGGCGGAGGGTCGACACGTTGTTGTAGGCCTGGACGAAGGCGTCGAGCGCGTTGATACCGACATGGGGCGTGGCGGCGGCATGAGCCTCTTTGCCGTGGAACTCGACGGTCATCCCTTGTGCGGCGAGGAGTCTCGGATCAGCCAGATTCCTGGGGCTGGGATGGATCAACATCGAAGCGGCGGCATCCTCGAACGCCCCGGCGTTGATCAGATCGATCTTCCCTCCGCCTCCTTCTTCGGCCGGCGTTCCCAGCACGGTGACCCGTATTCCCAACTCCTCGGCCATAGTCGCCACGGCGACACCGGCGCCCAACGACGAGGTGGCGATGATGTTGTGGCCACAGGCGTGTCCGACCCCGGGGAGTGCGTCGTACTCGGCGCAGATGACGACCCTCGGTCCGGTAGTCCCGGCGTTGGCCTCGAATGCTGTCTCCAATCCGTAGGCGGGGTAGGTGACGTCGAAGCCGTTGCCCGACAGGAACTCGACCAGGCGTTTCGACGAGTTGAACTCCTCGAAGGCCAGTTCGGGGTTCTCATACATCCAGCGGGAGATGGAGCGAAGCTCCGTTTCTATGGCACTGAAGGTATCGGTGGCATCTTGCTTACGACTCATGGCCGCCACCGTAACGACCGCGGGTCAGCCCACCGTCCGTCTATACATCCGAACCGAGAGAGGGGCGACGACGGCGATGATGCCGACGATCCAGAGGATCGACTTGAGGACCAGTTCGCCCTGGTCGAACCCGATGAAGGACAGCGCTTCTTCGGGCAGGAGAAGTGACCTGACGGCATTGGCCAGAATTGTGACCGGCTGATTGTCCGCAAAGACCCTGAGCCAGTCGGGCATGGTCTCGGTCGGCACGAAGACCGACGAGGCAAACACCAGCGGGAAAATCGGAAGGAACCCGGCCGATTGAGCCGCCTCGGGTGTCTTCGTGGCGAGACCAACCACCACCATCACCCAAGAGAAGGCATAGCCGAACCCCAGGGCGAGACCCAGTGCGAGCAGCATCTTCAGAACGCCCTGCTCGAACCTCCAGCCCATGAGGTAACCGACAGCCAGCATCAGGGAGAAGACCAGCGTGTTCCTCACTAGATCGGCGAGGGTGCGCCCGGTGAGGACGGCGGATCGTGCCATAGGTAGAGACCTGAAGCGATCGATTACGCCCGCTCCGAGGTCTTCGGTGAGTCCGAGTGCGGTCGCGGTGGCTCCGAACACCGCGGACTGGACCAGAATCCCGGGGATCAGCCAGTTGATGTACTGGTCACTCCCCGTGCCGGCGCCACTTGTGATTGCACCTCCGAAGACGTAGTTGAAGAGGAGAAGGAACATCACGGGCTGGACTGTCGAGAAGAGCAGAAGCGCCGGGATCCGTAGGAAACGAAGGACGTTCCTCCTTGTGATAATTGCCGTATGGGTCGCCGAATCGATCAGGCTGATGCGGCTTCGATGCTGAGTTGTGCTGGTCATCGCCGTCCCCTCCGTCGGCCCGCAGGAGAAGCAGTCTTCCCATCTTCCTCGGCGTGGTGCCCGGTGAGAGTGAGGAACACGTCGTCGAGCGTTGGCTTGCGAAGAGCGATGTCACGAGGCTCTATCCCGGCATCGTCCAACTCCCGAACCACTGTTGTGAGCGTTCGTGAACCGAAAGGTGCGGGTATCGATACCGCTGATCCCTCAACCTTTGGCTCTTCCCCCGAAACCGTGGTGAGGCATTCGATGGCCGACTCGAGGTCCTCGTCCTTGACGTGAGTCTCGACGACGTCACCACCGAGCTTGGCCTTCAGTTCGTCCGAAGTGCCCTCCGCTATCAGTTTTCCGTGGTCGATGACACCGATTCGATCCGCCAGTCGATCGGCCTCGTCCAGATACTGAGTGGTCAGAAGAAGAGTGGTTCCTCCTTCGACGAGGTCCTCGATCAGGTCCCAGAGGTCGAACCGGGTTCCGGGGTCGATGCCTGTTGTCGGCTCGTCCAAGAAAAGTATTTCGGGCCGCCCCACCATCGACGCAGCGAGGTCGAGTCGGCGGCGCATGCCTCCCGAGTAGGTCTTCACCTGCCGATCGGCTGCCTCGATGAGATGGATGCGCTCGAGGATCTCATCCGTACGACTTCGAGCGTCGGCCTTCGACAGGTTGTAGAGACGTCCCACCATCTCGACGTTCTCACGACCGGTTTGGAACTCGTCGACAGCGGCGAACTGGCCTGCCAGTCCGATGCGGCCCCGAACTCCGACCGGGTCTCCCACCACATCGATGCCGGCGACGCGGGCGTGGCCCTGATCGGGCTCGAGGAGGGTGGTGAGAACTCGAATCAGGGTCGTCTTGCCGGCCCCGTTTGGTCCGAGCAGGCCATATATGATCCCCTGCTCGAACTCCAAGCTCACCCCGTCGAGGGCGCGCACCTCTCCGAAGTCGAAGGTGATGCCGGTGGCTTCTACCGCTTTCATGAGCGGAGGCATCCTAGGAGTCGGGATCAGTTACGACGCTCGGACGCCAATGCGAACAGAAGCCGTGCTCCCTCGTCAAGGAACTGAAATCGGGCATCTTTCGTCTGCCCCCGGAGCCAACGTATGTAGATCTGCTGGAGGACTATCCCCAACTTCCAGGCACCGAAGGTGAGGTACCAGTTGATATCCGCCAGATCCCGGCCCACCTGTCTCCCGTACCGGGCGACCGCGGCATCACGGTCCATCCACCCCACCGTCTGAGTCGGCATCATGCCCAACGTTTCTGGCGCCTCGCCGGGGTCGAACCAGGAAGCCATCAGCGTGCCGACGTCGGCCAGTGGATCGCCTCTGGTCGCCATGTCCCAGTCGTAGACAGCGTTGCAGGTCCCGGGGTCATCGGGATCCACGGCCATGTTGTCGAGCCTCCAGTCGTTGTGAAGAAGGGTGACCCGCTCGGAATCCGGCAGTTCGGCTTCAAGCCAGCGTCCGAGCTCGTCGGCGACGGGATTCTCTTCATGCCTGGCCTTTTCCCATCTCGAAGTCCAGCCGGCGACCTGTCTTTCGAGGAATCCCTCGGGGTGTCCAAAATCTTCCAGACCACATTCACGGGGATCGACCGAATGGAATTCGGCAAGCGTGTCGATCACCACTTCGGACAGCTTCCGATTGGCCTCCGAGTCAGCGCCGCCACCGAACACATCGGGCACGTCGCCGCGGACGACCACTCCCGGCCGCCGCTCCATGAGGAGGAATGTGTCGCCGATGACCTGCTCGTCCTGGCACAGGGCCACCGCCCTTGGTGCCTTGTTGAAGGACTTCCACAGCCGGGAAAGCACCCGGTATTCGCGGCTCATGTCGTGTGACGAAGCGGCGACCGGTCCCAGCGGCGGTCTTCGTAAGACCAATTCTGACCCATCCGGGAATGACAAAAGATATGTCAGGTTTGCCTTCCCACCGCCGAACTGGGCCACGGCGGGGACCCCCTCGGGGAGCCCCGGCTGAGTTGCCATCCACGAAACAACGGGCGGAAGGTCGAATCTTTCATCGTCGCGGACTTCGATCAGATCGGGCACGGGAGAAGGATACGCCCCAACCTTCGAACCAGCCCGAGCGCGTGACGCCCGGGCGGATTCAATTACGAGGGGGAACCAAAGGTGAAGACACGAGTTGTCGCGGTGTTCATCGCTCTCATGCTCGTTGCTGTCGCCTGCGGCGGCTCCGACGCCGAGAGTTCAGATACAGATGCTCCGACCCCTACCGAGATACCGACGACCGAGGCGGCTACTGCCGCGCCACCTGGCACGGAGGCCCCGTCCTCGGACGACGAGCCGGCCGAGTCGTCCACCTCCACCAACGACCCGAGTGCAACACTGACGCTCGACAACGGTGAGGTCTACAAGTTCGGCATTCTCTGCGCCCTCGAGCCACAGGAGTCCGCCGGCGCCGAGATCCTTTTCGTCGTCGTCTCCTACGACGAGCCTTACAACCTCGATGTGAACCAGTTCGGAGCGGACAGCTTCGGAGGAGAGGCAACCATTTCGGTTTACGACGCCGAAACCTACGACACGCTTTGGGAGGCCGGTGCGTTCTCCGAAGCGACGTTGGAGCTCAGCGGCAGCACCGTGACCGGGTCGGGCACATTTCTGGAGGGTGGCGAACTCGGAGCCACCGAGGTGCACGGCGAACTCGTAGCCGACTGCTAACTGTCACGCCGGGAGAATATCGGCCGACTGGCGAGGTATACCCTCTTCGCCAATGAACGCTCCCTTCACGATTTCTGACATCTTCACAGAGAGGTGGGCCGACCTCGCCCCGATCACGGCCACTTCCTATGGCATCGGCGGGCGGGATCATCTCCCGGCCGACTACTCCCCGGATGGCTACGCAGCACGCACAGATCTCTACCGGGCAACCCGGAAGGAGATGGCCGCCCATCTCGATGAGGCCGATCCGGTCCAGCGGCGTGCGGCCAAGGTCACCGTTGGATGGCTGGACGCCCGCATAGGCGAGTTCGAGTCGGGCAAGTGGGCCCGTGATCTCAACCACATCGCCAGCCCTCTTCAGATCATCAGGGATGTATTCGATGTGATGGACCGTGAGACCCCCGAGGGTTGGTCGGCCATCGCCGAGCGGATGAGCACCTATTCCGAGATGCTCGCCGGGTACCGCGAATCGCTAACTGTCGGTCTCGAGCGAGGTGACACCGTGGCTGCACGTCAGGCACAGTCCGCTCTCGACCAGTCAGAGGCAGCAGCATCGGATGACTCTCGGTTCTTGATGCTGCCCGATGAGGCAGCCAGGGCCGGTGGCGACGCCGAAGCGGTCCGAGCTGCGACTGAGATCGCCCGGCGGGCACACGGTGAGTTCGCAGACTGGCTTAGGGATGCGTACCTGCCGTCGGCCAGGCCGGCCGACGCGGTGGGTCGGGAGAAGTATCTCCAGGGGGCCGAAGAGTTTCTCGGCATGACGCTCGACCCGGACGAGACGTATCAGTGGGCGTGGTCCGAGATCTTCAGGATTCGCGGGGAGATGAAGGTCGCGGCAGGCGAGATCGAACAGGGAAAGACGGTTGAAGAGGTGATCGACATTCTCGATAACGATCCTGAAAGGTCGGCCGTAACCCGCGAAGACTTCGCCCGGTTTGTGTCCAACATCCAGGATCAGGCCATCTCCCAACTTGCAGGAGAGCACTTCGATGTGCCTGACGAGTTGCGAACCGTCGCGGTCAATATCGCACCTCCTGGTGGCTCCCTGGGAGCCTGGTACATGGCGCCTTCGGAGGACCTGACCCGTCCGGGCTCCATTTGGTATGCGCCGGGATCACGCGCGCGAATTCCGTACTGGCAAGAGGTTTCCACTGCATATCACGAGGGCTTTCCCGGTCACCACCTCCAGGTCGGTACGGCCGTTATGA
>JAYEGJ010000146.1:0-1166 GCA_034658975.1 Actinomycetota bacterium | reverse complement strand
CGAGGACAACCTCCCTTACTACCACCTGCTCCTGGAGAAGTACCTGCCCAAGACGTCCACGTTCCAGGCGTGGAATCATCTGTGGACGGCGGAGGAAGATCAGCACGCCATTGCCATCCGCAGCTACCTGCTCACATCGCGCAACTGCGACCCGGTGGAGCTGGAGGATGACCGCATGGCGACGATGATCAATGGTTATGAGCCGTCGTACGACGACCCGACCGAGATATTCGCCTACACGGCAACCCAGGAACTCGCCACGAGAGTTTCTCACCGCAATGCGGGCAAGATCACCGACGACCCGGCCGCCTTCGAGTTGATGAAGAACATCGCCGCCGACGAGAACCATCACTTCATCTTCTACAGGGGGATCATGTCGGCAATGCTCGAAGAGAACCCTTCGGCCGTTTTGGCCGGGATTCACCGCACGTTTGCCAATTTCCAGATGCCAGGCGTCGCCATGCCCCGGTTCCTGCGGAGGTCCATCGCGGTGGCGAAGGCAGGTGTCTACAACCTTCGTATCCACCATGACCGGGTTCTCACGCCTCTCATTCGTGACTGGGGAATCGCCGAGCTTTCAGGCCTGAGCCCGGCTGCGGCGGAGCTTCAAGAGAAGATCATGGCGATACCGGCCCAGGTTCTGGCGCAGGCCGAGCGTTTCGAGAAGAGGGTCGGCCTGGCGACTTAGGTGTACCCACCTCATTCAGAGGGAAGGCCGACTCGGTAGGGTCGGCCCGTGCTGTTGGAGAGGGACCGGGAACTCGGATTGCTTGATGGGCTCCTGTCCGATCTGGGAGAGACCGGCGGACGGGTTGTTCTCATTCGTGGTGAGGCCGGGATCGGAAAGAGCGCCCTGGTCAGGGCCTTTCTCGAATCGATCGAGGGCACGGCGCGTGTTCATGTCGGGTTCTGCGACGACCTTCAAACCCCTCAGCCCTTCGGACCTCTGTGGGATATTGCTCGGGACGAGGCCCACCTGAAGAAGGCACTTCAGGAGAGTGATCGTCAGGAAGTGCTGGAGGCTGTCTTCGACCTGCTTGCCGGGTCTCTCAGCCCCGGTCTCGTGGTGATCGAGGACACCCAATGGTCAGACGAGGCCACCTTGGATGCCATCAAATACGTGGGACGTCGGGTCGGCAGGACCAAGGGTTTGCTTCTGCTCACCT